>NZ_JBFOCK010000103.1:0-71885 GCF_040907765.1 Aeromonas sp. s9 | reverse complement strand
CGTTCAATCTGAGCCATGATCAAACTCTTCAATTTAAGTTTGGTTGCTTCGAAAAGCGGCTCAATGAATTGCTGAATTAACTGCTGCAACTAAAAAGTTGCTTTGGTCACTTCATCAGACATTGAAAATCAAAAATTGTTTTTGATGCTCGATGCTGTGAGTGCCCACACAGATTGCTTGATTCAAATTGTTAAAGAGCGTCACGCTTATCGCGTTGAGGAGGCGCATCTTACGCTCCTCACTTCGAAAGTCAAGCGGTTGTTTTCGCTTTTCTTTCGGCGCCCACTTCCTAAGGAAGCTGGCTCATCAGGTTGGCGTGGTCCGCCGTGCTGGTAGGGGCGCATTATAGGGAGCCGCGCCGGGATGACAAGGGCTATTTTGCGAAAAATAGTCCTTTTTACCGATTTGTGGCTCGAACGCCTACTTATCAAACAAAAAGCCCTGCTTACGCAGGGCTCTGGCCGCTCTGAATGACGTCACTGTTACTTTTTTGACCAAAATTCACGGGCAAAGCCGCGCACCTTGTCCCAGTCGGTGAATTCCAGATCCTTGCTGGTATCCGTGCTGCCCCCGGTGATCTTCATGATCAACTGGATGATGCGGGTCTGCCACCAGTTGTAACGGGAGTACTGCAATGCCCCGGCAAACACCCCCAGAGTTTTGGGCTTCCAGGGAGAGAGGCGCAGAAACTTCTTCATGTAGGCGTTGGTCTGCGGCGTCTGCTTCTCGGGCTTGCGTGCCGTCAGGTTCACGCAGAAGAACGCCGCATTGGCTACTTCCAACTGTTCATGATGTGCGTGTATGAAGCTAAGCAGGCTGGGGTGGAAGTTACCATAGCGAATGGAAGCGCCAATCAACACCTTGGCATACTTGCTGAGGTTGCACATGGGCAGGGTGTGCAGGTCGTGCATCACCACTTCGCATCCTGATATTTCCTCCAGCATGACATCCACGATTTTCCGTGTTTGCCCGTCCCGGGAAGAATAAAGCACCAAAATCTTGTCCATACCAACCTCAACTACGCCAGAATGCAGGAGTAAACAGTACCAGAAGTGTGAAGATTTCCAATCGACCAAACAACATGGCCACGATTAATATCCACTGTGCAGTGGCCGAGATATTGCCGAAGTTGGCCGACACCTCCCCCAGACCCGGCCCCACGTTGGTGAATGCCGCAGCCACGGCGGAGAAGGCCGTCACTTCGTTCAGCCCCGTCATCAGCAGCAACAACATGAAGATGAAGAACAGGATGATGTAGGTGGCAAAGTAGCCCCAGACCGCTTCCACGATCCGTTCCGGTACGGCACGCCGCCCCAGCTTCAAGGTGTAGATGGCCCGCGGATGCACCAGCCGTTTGAGTTCACGCATCCCCTGCAGGAACAGGATCATGAAGCGCATCACCTTGATGCCTCCCCCGGTACTGCCGGCACAACAGCCGATGAAGGCGGAGAACATCAACAGCATGGGCAGAAAGGAGGGCCACTCCGCATAGCTGGTCGTGCTGTAGCCGGTGGTCGTGCCCAGCGACACCGCCTGGAACAGGCCATGGTTGAGCGCCTCCTGCCAGGTGGCGTAATGACCGTGGAACAGCAGAGAGACGAAACAGATCAGCACCAGCACGCACTGGATGCTCAGAAACACTTTGAGCTCGGAGTCCCGCAGATAGCTGCTCACGCGCACCGGCTTATGGGCAAACACCATGAAGTGAAGCGCGAAGTTGACGCTCGCCAGCAACAGGAACACCACTGTGATCAGGTTGATGGCCGGGCTGTCGAAGAAACCGATGCTGGCGTCGTGGGTCGAGAACCCCCCAACCGACAAGGTGGAGAAGGAGTGGCAGATGGCATCGAACAACGTCATCCCCGCCATCCAGTACGCGAGAGCGCAGAGGGAGGTCAGCAACAGATAGATGAACCAGAGCGCCTTGGCCGTCTCGGCGATGCGCGGGGTCACCTTGTTGTCCTTGACGGGCCCCGGGATCTCGGCGCGATAGAGCTGCATGCCCCCGATGCCGAGCAACGGCAGCACGGCCACCGCCAGCACGATGATCCCCATGCCACCGAGCCATTGCAGCAGCTGGCGGTAGAAGAGAAACGCCTTGGGCAGATTGTCCAGCCCGGTCAGCACCGTTGCGCCCGTGGTAGTCAGGCCGGAAAACGACTCGAAAAATGCCTCCGAGACCGACATGTTCGGCACGTCGCTGATGATGAAGGGGACGGCACCCACGCTCCCCAGCACCACCCAGAACAGCACCACGATGAGGAAGCCTTCCTTGGACCTGAGTTCCTTTTTCTGGTGGCGGTTGGGGAACCAGAGCAGGAGGCCGAGCAGGAGGGCTATGACGAAGGAGTTGACGAACTCAGTACCACCGCCATCACGATACCCAAAAGCGACCATCGCGGGCAGCAGCATGGTCGAGCTGAACAGGGCAACCAGCAGACCGACGATACGAATGATGCTCAGAATCTGCATTCCGGCTCCCTCTTCAAACTAAAAGAGCGATGGATTCTAGCCATCTAAGGGACGAAGGGATACCCGACCCTGGGTCCGGTCGGTCAATTCCTGTGCGATACGGGCCCAGAACGCAGACTCCCACGCTACCTGAAGGGTGACGCTGGCACCATAATCGGCCACCAGCAACTGCCCTTGATGGGCAGAGATGAGGGACTCCACGGCCCCCATGTCGGTGTAGTCACACTGGATCACGGAAGAGGTCAGCTGACGCTTGATACAGGTTTCAAGTTGCTTGAGTGCTGCCCCCACACCACCGCCATAGGCCTTAACCAGGCCACCGGTCCCCAGCAGCACTCCACCGTAATAGCGCACCACCACGGCGGCGACTTCACCCAGACCGGCCCCCATCAACTGGGCCAGCATGGGTTTTCCCGCTGTGCCCGAGGGTTCGCCATCATCACTGAAACCATAAACCTGGCTGTCTTGGGGGGCGCCGGCGACAAAAGCCCAGCAGTGATGCCGGGCTCCCGGGTGTTGCTGTTTGATCTCGTCGATCCAGGCCTTGGCAGCCTCGACGGTCGGAGTGTGGGCGATGTAGGTAATGAAGCGGCTCTTCTTGATCTCTTCGCTCACCTCCAACGGGGCTGCCGGTATGGGGTAATCCGTCGCCATCAGAGCCCTGCTTGTCTGGTCAGGTTCTCCACCCCGTTGGCATGCAGCACCACGTTGTCCTCGATGCGAATGCCACCATAGGGACGCAGCGCCTCCACCTTGTTCCAGTTGACCCGTTTGCCCTGCTCACCCTGGCGCAGCGGCTCCAGCAGGCTGTCGATGAAGTAGAGACCCGGCTCTATGGTGAACACCTGGCCCACTTCCATCACCCGGGTGCAGCGCAGATAAGGGAACTGCTCGGGGGCCGCCAGGTGGGTGCCGCGCTCATCCTGCATGAAGCCGCCGACATCGTGTACCTGCAGGCCGAGGAAGTGGCCGAGACCGTGGGGGAAGAAGACATTGGTCACCCCGGTGTGGATCATCTCGTCCACCGACATGTCTACCAGTTCGGTGGCTTGCAGCAGGCGCGCCAGCCTGTGGTGCATCTGCAGGTGCAGCTCGCTGTAGCGGCGGCCCGGCTTGATCTCGTCGACGATCTCCTGTTGCTGTGCATCCAGCGCTGCGATCAGATCGGCGAACTCACCGCGGCGCCAGGCCCAGGTCCGGGTAATGTCGGAGGCATAACCGTGCACGTCCACACCGGCATCGATGAGGAAGGAGTAACGCTCCGCATCCGGCACCCGCTGGGTGGAGAGATGGGTGTAGTGCAGGATGGCCGCATTGCGGTTGATGGCAACAATGTTGCCGTAGGGCGCCTCATTGGCCCCCTGTCCGACCGCCTTCATGTAGGCCAGGTTGATCTCGAACTCGCTCGCCCCCGCCATGAAGGAGTCCTTGGCCGCGATGTGGCCGCGCACGCCGATGCGGTTGGCATCGCGAAGACATTCCAGCTCATAGGGCGTCTTGTAGGCACGGTGGTAGTGCAGGTAGTTGAGGACCGCCTCCGGATTGGGCTGACCCAGTCCCAGCAGCTCGGCCACTTCCAGATGGCCGCCCAGATAGGCCCACTCCTGCTTGTTGGCCGGCAGGTGATCGGCAACCTGCTCCGGGCGAGTCAGGAAGCGAATGTCGAAGAAGTCGACCCAGAAGGCGTTGGGCAACTCCGCCACCTTGTGCCAGAAGTCCACCGGCCGGTAGAACAGCAGCACCGGCTTGCTCACGCCATCCACCAGCAACCAGCAGTGAGGGTTGTCCAGCACCGGCAGCCAGGCCTTGAACTGGGGATTCACCTTGAAGGGATAATCCTGGTCATCGAGGAAGATACGATGAGTCTGGCCGGAGTGGATAGCGAGACCGCCAAGACCCTGTTGTTGCAGGATGTCGCGGGTACGCTGCTGAAGGGTGTCGAGATGCTGGGCAAAAAGTTGGCTGTAACTGCTCATGGCGTCCTGCTCCGGGCGAATGTGACTTCAGCATAACATCAAGCGAATCAAGGCTCGAGCCACCCGGCTTTCGCTTCGTGAGGTAACGCATAGGTTACAGGCTTTTTGTTATGAGGATAAAACAGACAATTAACAAACAAAGAACAATTCAATACACTGCCCACAGACAGTAGATATCAGCCGTCAGGAACGACTCATGCAAAACCTTTGTCTGTGGACACCGGATCAGGACAGGATGCAGCACTCCAACCTCCACCAGTTCATGGCCGAGGTCAATCACTTCCATGGTCTGCAACTGCGCAGCTATGCCGACCTGTATCAATGGTCGGTGGAGAAGACCACCCGCTTCTGGCCCCTGGTGTGGCAGCACTGCGGCGTCAAGGGCGAACTTGGCAACATTGTGGCGGAGAACCGCCAGGAGATGCAGCGCGCCCGCTGGTTCCCCGACAGCCAGCTCAACTTCGCCGAGAACCTGCTGCGCCGTCAGGATGAGAGCCCGGCCATTATCTCCCGCATTGAAGGGGCCCCAAGCCGGACCCTGAGCTGGCATCAGCTGGCAGATCAGGTCGCCCGCCTGGCCCAGTGGCTTCGCAGCCAGGGCATAGGCCGGGGTGATGTGGTCGCAGCCTACCTGCCCAATATCCCGGAAACCGTGGTGGCCATGCTGGCAACCACCAGCCTCGGCGCGATCTGGACCTCCACCAGCCCCGATTTTGGCGAGGCCAGCGTGGTGGAGCGCTTCGGCCAGACCCGTCCCAGGGTGCTGTTCGCGGTGGATGGCTACCGCTACGGCGGCAAGGCCATCGACATTCAGGACAAGGTGGCCAGCGTCGTCGGTCAGCTCGACAGCCTAGAGCAGACGGTAATGATCCCCCTGCTCGGCAACCCGCTGCAGCTTGGTCACAACTGGCAGCAATTGCTGGCAAGCCAGCATGATGCCCAGCTCGCCTTCGAGCCCATGGCTTTCAATGACCCGCTCTATATCCTCTACTCCTCCGGCACCACCGGCAAACCCAAGTGCATCGTGCACGGCATTGGCGGCACCCTGCTGCAACACCTGAAAGAGCACCAGTTACACTGCGACATCAAGCCGGGGGAGCGCATCTTCTACTTCACCACCTGTGGCTGGATGATGTGGAACTGGCTGGTGAGCGCCCTCGCCTCCGGCGCCACCCTGGTGCTCTACGATGGTTCCCCCTTCTACCCGGATGGCAACGTGCTGTGGGATCTGGCACGGGACGAAGAGGTCGCCCTGTTCGGCACCTCGGCCAAGTATCTCGATGCGCTGCACAAGCAGGGTTATGCCCCCATCAAGACCCACGACTTGCCGCACTTGCGGCTGATCTGCAGCACCGGCTCCGTGCTGTCGCCGGAGGGGTTTGACTATGTCTACCAGCAGATAAAGCAGGATGTGCAGCTCAGCTCCATCTCTGGCGGCACCGACATCTGCTCCTGCTTCGTCATCGGCAACCCCTTGAGCCCCGTCTATCGCGGCGAGAGCCAGGGGCGCGGCCTCGGTCTCGCGGTGCAGGTATTCAACGAAGCGGGCCAGCCGGTGCTGGGTGAAAAGGGCGAACTGGTCTGCACCAAGCCGTTCCCGGCCCAGCCCATCTACTTCTGGGGGGACGAAAACGGCGACAAGTACCACGCCGCCTACTTCGAGCGGTTCGACAACATCTGGTGCCACGGGGACTGGATCGAGCTGACCCCGACCGGCGGCATCCTGTTCTACGGCCGCTCCGACGCGACCCTCAACCCGGGCGGCGTGCGCATCGGCACCAGCGAGATCTACCGCTATGTAGAGCAGCTGGACGAGGTGGAGGAGAGCATCGTCATCGGCCAGCAATGGAAACAGGACGAGCGAGTGGTGCTGTTCGTCAAGCTCAAGGCGGGCTGCAAGCTGGATGAGCCGCTACGCGAGCGGATCCGCCAGCAAATAAAGCAGCACTGCACCGCCCGTCATGTGCCTGCCCGCATCCTGCAGGTGGATGCCATCCCCCGCACCAAGTCCGGCAAGATAGTAGAGCTGGCGGTGCGGGAAGTGGTGCACAACCGCCCCGTCAACAATACCCACGCCCTCGCCGATCCCGAGGTCTTGAACCAGTATCGCAATCGGCCGGAACTGGCCAGTTGATACCACGCTCATCTCCATCGGAGGCGCCGCAAGGCGCCTCTTTTTGCCCGTTTTGTGATGAAGAGCTTTTACTCGACAACTGTTAAACAAATGTTTTAAATAGGTGTTGAAAATGTCTCCTTTTGGATCAATAGTGAGCCTCGCCCCCTGCTGGGGATAAAGGAGCACCATTCCCCACAGAGTGGGAACAAGGAGACACTCTCATGATCTACCAAGGCGAAACCCTGACGGTCAGCTACCTCGAAGACGGCATTGCCGAACTGAGGTTTGATGCCCCGGGTTCAGTCAACAAGCTGGATCGCGCTACCCTGCTCTCCCTGAGCGAAGCGATCGCCGCATTACAGCAACAAGCCGATTTGAAGGGTCTGATCCTCACCTCCGGCAAAGACGCTTTCATCGTCGGCGCCGACATCACCGAATTCCTGGAACTGTTCGATCTGCCGCAGGAAGATCTGCTCGGCTGGCTGAAGAAGGCCAACGACATCTTCAGCGCCATCGAAGATCTGCCCGTGCCCACCCTCTCCGCCATCAAGGGCCATGCTCTGGGCGGCGGCTGCGAGACTATTCTCTCCACCGATTTCCGGCTGGCCGACACCAGCGCCAAGATCGGCCTGCCCGAGACCAAGCTCGGCATCATGCCCGGCTTTGGCGGCACTGTCCGTCTGCCGCGGGTGATCGGTGCCGACAACGCGCTGGAGTGGATCACCACCGGCAAGGATTACCGTGCCGATGACGCCCTCAAGGTGGGTGCCATCGATGCCGTGGTCGCCCCCGACGCGCTGCACAGCGCCGCCGTGCAGATGATCAAGGACGCGATCAAGGGCAAGCTGGACTGGCAGGGCCGCCGCGCCGCCAAGAAGGCCCCGCTGCGCCTCTCCAAACTGGAAGCCATGATGAGCTTCACCACCGCCGCCGGCATGGTTGCCGCCGTGGCGGGCAAACACTATCCGGCCCCCATGGCCGCCGTGAAGACGGTGGAAGCCGCCGCCGGCATGGGCCGTGACGAGGCGCTGGCCGCCGAGGCCGCCACCTTCATCAAACTGGCGAAAACCGACGTGGCCAAGGCGCTGGTCGGTATCTTCCTCAACGATCAGCACATCAAGGCGCTGGCCAAGAAGGCCGCCAAGCAGGCAAACAAGGCCACCGGCCATGCCGCCGTGCTGGGTGCCGGCATCATGGGGGGCGGCATCGCCTACCAGTCTGCCAGCAAGGGCATCCCGGCGGTGATGAAGGACATCAACGAGAAGGCGCTGGCACTTGGCATGAATGAGGCCACCAAGCTGCTCAACGGCCAGCTCGAGCGCGGCCGCATCGACGGCATCAAGATGGGCCAGGTGCTCTCCGCCATCACGCCGACCCTCAGCTATGACAACGTCAAGCATGTGGACGTGGTGGTCGAAGCTGTGGTCGAGAACCCGAAAGTGAAGGCCGCCGTGCTGGGCGAAGTGGAAGGGATCATCGGCGAAGACGCCGTGCTCGCCAGCAACACCTCCACCATCCCCATCTCCCTGCTGGCCAAGGGACTGAAGCGCCCCGAGAATTTCTGCGGCATGCACTTCTTCAACCCGGTGCACCGCATGCCGCTGGTGGAGATCATCCGCGGCGAGCAAACTTCCGATGAAACCATCAACCGCGTGGTGGCCTACGCCGCCGCCATGGGCAAGTCCCCGGTCGTGGTCAACGACTGCCCCGGCTTCTTCGTGAACCGCGTGCTGTTCCCCTACTTCTTCGGCTTCAACAAGCTGGTCGCCGATGGCGCCGACTTCGCCGCCGTCGACAAGGTGATGGAGAAGGAGTTTGGCTGGCCCATGGGCCCCGCCTACCTGCTGGACGTGGTCGGCATCGACACCGGCCACCACGCCGGTGACGTGATGGCGCAGGGTTTCCCGGCACGCATGAGCAAGGAAGGCCGCACCGCCATCGACGTAATGTATGACGCCAGCCGCTTCGGCCAGAAGAACGGCAAGGGTTTCTACGCCTACGAGCAGGACAAGAAGGGCAAGCCGAAGAAGGTGGCCGACGCCGCCAGCTACGAGCTGCTGGCCCCCATCGCCAAGCCGAAGCAGGACTTTGACAAGGAAGCCATCATCGCCCGCATGATGATCCCGATGATCAACGAGGTGGTGCTCTGCCTGGAAGAGGGCATTGTCGCCACACCAGCCGAAGCCGACATCGCGCTGGTCTACGGCCTGGGCTTCCCTCCCTTCCGCGGCGGCGTGTTCCGCTATCTGGACACTATCGGTCTGGATCGCTACGTGGCCATGGCCGACCAGTATGCCGACTTGGGCCCGCTCTACCGCGTCAGCGACCGCTTGCGTGAGATGGCCGCCCAGGGCAACACCTTCTACTGATTGCGGAAAGGAGATCCATTCATGAAAGACGTAGTCATTGTCGACTGTATCCGGACCCCCATGGGCCGGTCCAAGGGCGGCGCCTTCCGCAACGTGCGTGCAGAAGACTTGTCCGCGCACCTGATGAAATCCATCCTGCTGCGCAACCCCAACCTCGACCCGAACGAGATCGAGGATATCTACTGGGGCTGCGTGCAGCAGACCCTGGAACAGGGCTTCAACATTGCCCGCAACGCCGCCTTGCTGGCCGGCATTCCCAAGCAGGTGGGGGCGGTCACCGTCAACCGCCTGTGCGGCTCCTCCATGCAGGCGCTGCACGATGCCTCTCGCGCCATTCAGGTAGGTGATGGGGATATCTTCATCATCGGCGGCGTCGAGCACATGGGCCACGTGCCCATGAGCCACGGGGTGGACTTCCACCCCGGCATGGCCAAGTCGGTGGCGAAAGCCTCCGGCATGATGGGGCTGACCGCCGAGATGCTCGGCAAGCTGCACGGCATCAGCCGATCGCAGCAGGACGAGTTTGCCGCCCGCTCCCACCGCCGTGCCCACGCCGCCACCGTGGAAGGGCGTTTTGCCAAGGAGATCGTCGGGCTGGAAGGGCACGACGCCAGCGGCGCCCGCTTCTTCTACGACTATGACGAGGTGATCCGCCCCGAGACCACGGTCGATACGCTGAGCCAGCTGCGCCCGGTGTTCGACCCGGTCAACGGTACCGTCACCGCCGGCACCTCCTCGGCCCTGTCCGATGGCGCCGCCGCCATGCTGGTGATGAGTGCGGATCGCGCCAAGGCCCTCGGCCTCACGCCCCGCGCCAGGGTGCGCGCCATGGCCATCGCCGGCTGTGACGCCGCCATCATGGGTTACGGCCCGGTGCCGGCCACCCAGAAAGCGCTCAAGCGGGCCGGTCTGACCGTCGGCGACATCGACCTGTTCGAGCTGAACGAGGCGTTTGCCGCCCAGTCCCTCCCCTGCGTGAAGGATCTGGGTCTGCAAGACCTGGTGGACGAGAAGGTGAACCTCAACGGTGGCGCCATCGCCCTGGGTCACCCGCTCGGCTGCTCCGGTGCCCGCATCTCCACCACCCTGATCAACCTGATGGAAGAGAAGGACGCCACCCTAGGAGTCGCCACCATGTGCATCGGCCTGGGTCAGGGCATCGCCACCGTGTTCGAACGGGTGTAAGTGAATCGCCCCTGACTGCTCACCGGTCAGGGACGCCGCCTCGGGGCGGCAACAACAGACAGAAGGCGGCCCTGCTTCCCGGCACAGCGGCCCCATCACGAATACCGGGTCGGCTGTCGAGTCTGTGGAACGCGCCACACGGGGTGCGCTCCTGCCGTCGGAATCTGCGTGTTGGCCGGCCCGTTTGGGTCGGCCTTTTTTATTCTTTTCCCGCGATCGGGGCCAATCCTGAGGCTATATTGCCCATAACTTCACATTAGAGGGGGGGCTTGCTTGCTTTTTACTCCCCCGACAGGTTCAATCTGCACAAAAAAATGGGTGGATGCACATACATATGTCAACGAGCAAACAACTGCTTATCGTCGACGACGATCGGGAGATCCGCGAGCTGCTCAACGAGTACCTGACCCGGGCCGGTTTCGAGGTACTGACCGCGGCTGAAGGGAACGAGATGCGCCAACAACTGGCCCAGCACAGCCCGGACCTCATCATTCTGGACATCATGATGCCCGGCGACGACGGCTTTACCCTCTGCCAGCAGATCCGCCGCGACTCCCAGGTACCCATCATCATGCTCACCGCCGCCTCCGACGAGGCTGACCGGGTGATCGGTCTGGAACTTGGCGCCGACGACTACATCGCCAAGCCGTTCAGCCCGCGCGAACTGCAGGCCCGCATCAAGGCGCTGCTGCGCCGCGCCGAATTCCGCCAGCCGGAGAAAGAGAAGGAACCGAGCCGTCGGCTGCGCTTCGCCGAGTGGACCCTGGACACCCTGAGCCACCAGCTGACCCACGAAGATGGCAGCCTGCTGGATCTCTCCGGCAGTGATGCCCTGCTGCTCGGCATGTTCCTGCAGCAGCCCGGCGTGGTGCTGGACCGGGATACCATCTCGGACGCCACCCGCGGTCGCGAGAGCCTGCCCATGGAGCGCGGCATCGATGTGCAGATCAGCCGCCTGCGCCAGAAGCTGGGTGACAACGGCAAGAGCCCGCGCATCATCAAGACCATTCGCGGCAGCGGCTACATGCTGATCGCCGAAGTCCACGAGATCCCGTAACAGACAGACGCTGCGGCGAGGCCTTGAACGGGCAGAAGAGAGACCCATCACGGGGCAACGGCAAGGCACAGAGGTAAGCACCCCATGCTGATCGACAAGAGACACACGCTGCCATGACGGGGCAGAAGTTCTGGCGGGCCCTGGTGCCCCGCTCCCTGCTGTCGCGGATGCTGCTGCTGTTGCTGCTCGCCATCCTGCTCTCCCAGACCATCCTCACCGGCATCTGGATGCAGCAGATCCAGAAGCGGGAGCTGGAGGGCATGCTCAGCACCACCCGCAACCTGGCGCTGTCGGCGGCTTCCACCGTCAACTTCTTCAAGTCCCTGCCCCTGCAATACCGCCACATTGCCCTGGATCAGCTGCGCAACATGGGGGGCAGCCGCTTCTTCGTCTCCTTGAACGAGGAAGAGATCCACATCAGCGCCATCCCCGACAGCGAGCGCAAGACGCTGGTGCTCAAAGAGGTGCAGGAGGTGCTCAGCCGCAAGCTCTCCGACGCCATGGCGATCAAGGTGGACTTCTCCCGCCCCGAGGAGCTGCACGTCTTCAACAACGACACCCTGCTGGCGGATCTTCCCTCCTCCTGGGCCCGCTACACCCTGTCCCTGGAGCCCATCAATCCGCCGGTGCTGGTGACCCAGATCGAGATAGAACCGGGGGAGTGGCTCTATCTGGCGGCCCTGCTGCCCGCCCCCTACATGACGCTGGATGACACCGTGATGCCAAGCAACCAGGTGCGTTTCATCGCCCTGATGACGGTCTTCCTCTGCTTCTTCACCTTCATGCTGGTGCGCTGGCAGACCCGCCCCCTGCGTCGCCTCGCCAAGGCAGCGGTCAACCTCGGCAAGGACATCGACCAGCCGTCCCTCAAGGAGGAGGGTGCCTCCGAAATCGTGGCGGCGACCCGCGCCTTCAACATCATGCAGCAGCGCATTCGCCGCTTCATCGACGATCGGGAGCGCCTCTTCAGCTCCATCTCCCACGACCTCAAGACCCCCATCACCCGGCTGCGACTGCGGGTCGAACTGCTGGACGACGAGGTGCAGATCGCCAAGTTCAACAAGGACCTGGACGAGCTGGAGCTGATGGTCAAAGGGGCGCTGCAGACGGTCAAAGAGACGGACATTCACGAGAACCTCGAGCAGATCGACGTCAACGCCCTGCTGGAGCAGATGGCGGAGGCCATGAACCTGCACGAGGATCTGCTCACCATCGAGGGCCACTGCAAGTGGCCCTATCGCGGCAAGCTGCTGGCCCTCAAGCGCTGCATCGGCAACCTGGTGGACAACGGCATCAAGTACGGCCAGAAGGTGCGCATCATCATCATGGATGACGAGGAGATGCTGATCCTCTTCATCATGGACGAGGGGCCCGGTCTGCCGGACGATCAGTTCGAGCGCATCTTCGAGCCCTACTACCGCCTCAGCACCGATGCCGCCGGCACCGGGCTGGGCCTTGGCATCGCCCGCAACATAGCCCACGCCCACGGCGGCGACCTGGTGCTGGAAAATCGCCCCCAGGGCGGCCTGCAGGCCACCCTCTCCCTACCAAGGCAGTAATGTATGAAGTGGTTGTCTTTTTCTGTCATCGCCCTGCTCTCCCTGCCCGTCTGCGCCTCCCAGGTGGAGGTATTGCACTGGTGGACCTCCGGCGGCGAGGCCAGGGCCGTGGAAGTGCTCAAGTCCGAGTGGGCCGAACAGGGCAACCAGTGGAACGACTTCGCAGTACAGGGGGGGGGCGGCAAGAGCGCCATGACGGTGCTCAAGAGCCGGGCCCTGGCGGCAAACCCGCCGGAGGCGGCCCACCTCAAGGGGTTCGAGCTGCACGAGTGGGGCAGCCTGGGCTTTCTGCGCGATCTCACCCCCATGGCCGAGCACCTCGGCTGGTACCCTCAGCTGCCCCCCATGGTGCGCGACACACTCAGCCAGAACGGCGCCCTGATGGCGGTCCCCACCGGCATCCACCGGGTCAACTGGCTGTGGCTCAACCGCAAGGTATTCGAGCGACAGGGGCTCAAGCCCCCCACCGACTGGGCTCAGTTCGTGGCGGTGGCGGACAAGCTCAAGGAGCAGGGCATCACCCCCCTCGCCATCGGTAACGAACCCTGGCAGATCGCGGTGCTGTTCGAAACGGTGGCCCTCGGCGAAGGGGGCAAGACCTTCTATCGCAAGGCCTTCCTCGAACAGGACAGCGCCACCCTGACCGGCCCCGACATGGTGCGGGTGCTGACTCGCTTTCAGCAATTGCGCGCCTATGTGCCCGAGAAATACGCCGGCCTGAAATGGCACCAGGCCACCAACCTGCTGGAGAGCGGCGGCGCCGCCATGCAGGTGATGGGGGACTGGGTGAAGGGAGAGTTGAGCGCTGGCAACTACCGCCCCGGCGAGGATATCGAGTGCCTGCCAAGCCCGGGCAGCCAGGGGCTGTTCAGCTACAACCTCGACTCTATCGCCATGTTCAAGCAGCGGGATCCCGCCCAGTTGCAGGCCCAGGGCGAGCTGGCCAGGCTGTTGATGACACCGCGCTTTCAGGAGGAGTTCAACCGGGTGAAGGGCTCCATCCCGGCACTCATCAAGCCGGACATGAGCAAGTTCGATCGCTGCGCCATCCGCTCCTATCAGGACTTCCTCCACGCCGAGCAACAGGATAACCTGCTGCCCAGCATGGCGGAGGGGATGGCGGTGCCCACCAACATGCGCCAGGGGATCATGGATGTGCTGAGCAGCTTCTTCAACGACGCCAGGGCCAACCCCGAGCAGACGGCACAGCAGCTGGAGCGCGCCATGCGCTCGACCCGTTCAGGCGCGGAGCAGAAATGACAAAGGCGGACATCGTCCGCCTTTGAGTGCCGAGAGCCAGGCTCTCAGGAGGGATCGTTCTCGTCCTCATCCTCGTCGTAGTAGTCACTGAGCTCGATCCAGAGCCCCAGCCCTATCATCACCATGGAGCCGAACCAGGTACCGGTATTACCGATCGGGCTGCCCAGCACTATCATGGCGAACGACAAGAACCCCATGCCTGCGTAGGCTTGCAATCTGCCGTAGGAGACCTGCATATTCACACCTCCTTGTTGAATATGGTTCAATTTTTATATTACTCATCGAGCGAAGCCTGGGTAGAGCCGGTTCACATTTTGGTAGCATATGCTGCATAACCGCCCCGTGGTTTGATTATTTTTTCGCCGTGAGTATCATTGCTGGCCGAATTGGTTGAAGGTTGATTATTGATGAGTGCTTTATTCTGCGACGCAACGCACGAGTTGGACGCAATCGGGCTTCGTTGCCCCGAACCCGTGACGATGGCGCGCAAGAAGGTGCGGCTGAAGGTTGATTATTGATGAGTGCTTTATTCTGCGACGCAACACACGAGTTGGACGCAATCGGGCTTCGTTGCCCCGAACCCGTGACGATAGCGCGCAAGAAGGTGCGGCTGAAGGTTGATTATTCATGAGTACTGAATTCTGCAATGCGACCCACGAGCTGGACGCAATCGGGCTTCGTTGCCCCGAACCCGTGATGACGATGGCGCGCAAGATGGTGCGGCTGAAGGTTGATTATTCATGAGTACTGAATTTTGCAATGCGACCCACGAGCTGGACGCAATCGGGCTTCGTTGCCCCGAACCCGTGATGATGGTTCGCAAGAAAGTGCGGCTGATGGCGGATGGGGAGACCCTGCTGGTCAGCGCCGACGACCCCTCCACCACCCGCGACATTCCCAGCTTCTGCCGCTTCATGGACCACACCCTGGTCGCCAGCGAGACAGAGCAGGCCCCCTATCGCTATCTGATCCGCAAGGGTCAATAACCCCGTACCGGAGCAAACATGACAACCATTACCCGTATCGGGACCACCCAGCGCTGGTCTGATGTGGTCATCCACAACGGCACCCTCTACGTGGTGGAAGTGCCCGCCACCGACACCGCCGACATCCACCAGCAGACCCGTGAAGTGCTGGAAAGCCTGCAGCGTCTGCTGGAAGCCAACGGTTCCGGCGTCGACAGGATCCTGATGGCCAACATCTATCTCAAGGACATTGAAGACATCGCCGCCTTCAACGCGCTGTGGGATGCCTGGATCCCGGCAGGCACAGCCCCGGTCCGCGCCTGCGTACAGGCCCGTCTGGCCCACGAAGGCTACAGGGTGGAAGTACAGCTCACTGCCGCTGTCTAAACGAAGCGGGATGCCTGGCTCCCCTGATGCAGACACCGCCCCCGTGCGCGCCTGTGTACAGGCCCGTCTGGCCCACGAAGGCTACAGGGTAGAAGTGCAGCTGACTGCGGCGGTCTAAACAAAGCGGGATGCCTGGCTCCCCTGATGCAGACACCGCCCCCGTTCGTGCCTGCGTGCAGGCCCGTCTCGCCCACGAAGGCTACAAGGTGGAAGTGCAGCTGACTGCGGCTGTCTAAACAAAGCTGGATGCCTGGCTCCCCTGATGCAGACACCGCCCCCGTGCGCGCCTGTGTACAGGCCCGTCTCGCCCACGAAGGCTACAAGGTGGAAGTGCAGCTGACTGCGGCTGTCTAAGAGGCGGTTATCCCCTCATCCCCGACCCTTCTCCCGCAAGGGGAGAAGGGAGCAAAGAACAAGGCGCCACTGCCCACAACGCCGAATAACAAAAGGCCCCGCCATCGCTGGCGGGGCCTTTTTCATGGCATCGAACCGGACCGCTTAGGCGGTCGGGGTCAGGGTGATGGTCACCCGACGGTTCTGGGCCTTGCCTTCGGCGGTGCTGTTGCTGGCCACCGGCTGATCCGGGCCCACACCACTGATGGCGATGCGGCTGCCGGACACGCCCTGGCCGATCAGCTGGGCGGCAACGGCATCGGCGCGATCCCGGGAGAGCTTCATGTTCAGCTCGCGGGAGCCGGTGCTGTCGGTGTGACCGACCACGTTCAGACGGGTCTTGTCGAACTCGGCAACCACCAGGGCCACGCCGGACAGGGTGTTGGCACCGGCGGCTTTCAGCTGGGCGCTGGAGCTGTCGAAGGTGACGTTGTTCGGCATGTTGAGGATCAGCTGATCACCGTTGCGGGTCACGCTGACGCCGGTGCCTTGCAGCTTCTCGCGCAGCTTGGCTTCCTGCACATCCATGTAGTAACCGATACCACCACCCAGGGCCGCACCGGCGGCGACGCCAGTCAGGATGCCCTTTTTGCGGTCGCCCTTGCTGGAGGAGAGCGCCCCCACGGCTGCGCCGGTCGCCGCACCCGCCAACGCGCCCCAGGCGCCCTTGGAGGTCTGGGATTCACCGGTATAGGGGTTGGTGGTACAGCCAGTGATGGCGACGGTCAGGGCAAGTGCAGGAACCAGTTTCTTGAAATGCATGAAAAAACCTCTGAAAAAGAACGACTCTAGCCGATAGCCGCGCATTCTAACCCAGAGAGGCGCCAGAGTGTGACGCGCGCATTGCGAAGATGGGCAGGGGGCAAAACGCCCCCTGCCCCTTGCGACTTACCCGGTGCAGGCCATCTTCGGACGGGCCCGCATCAATATTTGATATCCCGGGCCTTGTCTCGCCCCTCCTGCTTGTTGTCACGATGCTCCTGGCGGCAGTCGGCATTGCCCACCACCCCCTCACGACACGCCTGTTTCGCGTCACGGGACTCCTGACGGGTATCCTGACGCACATCGCGGGCGTCACGGCGCTCCTGGGCCTGCTTGGTGGCCTGTGCAGGCAGGGCGGCCAGCAAGGCGGTGGCGGCAAGCAGCGCCAATACGGACTTCTTCATGATGGCTCCTTCGCCAGACAACCTGAACCGGTCCGGCGTCTTTCAATGATAGGGGAGGGGCAAGATCCCGGTAGCGCCAACTCGGCCCTCGGGGGCGTCGTCTGTGCAGCCTCGGACCTTCTTGCACAGGGCCGGCTTCCCCTCGTGTTTACCCTGACGAGCGACGTCATCCCCAGGGTGCAGCCGATCAGGCCGGGGAAGAGAGGGCAAACGGCGCTCAGTGACACGGGACTCCCTCGTGATGGCGCTCCCGATGGTGAACCCGTGTGACTGTATCCCGGCTGTACCAAGGGGCGAAAAGGCTCCCGGCCCGGCGCAACGGAACATGCTCCCGGGGTCTGGAGTGGTTGTCCCCCAGATGCGGGTTGTCTCATTAGAGCCCATGGCCCCAGAGTGGGTGACATTTCTCACGGAGCCATGACCATGTCGTCCCTTTCCCGCCCCGCGCTGCTCATCATCGACATCCAGGTGGGCCTCCTTCACGGCCCGGAAGCCCCCCATGCCGGGGCCGAGACCCTGGCCAACATCAATCGCTTGGGCCAAGCGGCCCGCAGTGCCGCTCTCCCCGTGCTGGCGGTGCGCCACACGGGCTCAGCCGGCAGCCCCATCGCCGCTGGCAGTCCGTTCTGGCAGCTTGCGCCTGAGCTGGTCGTCGGCGAGGCCGATCGGGTGTTCGACAAGCAGCGCCCCAGCGCTTTCCATGGCACCGGCCTCGATGGCTGGCTGAAAGAGGACGGCGTGCAGACCCTGATCATCACCGGCATGAAGACCCAGTACTGCATCGACACCACCTGCCGGGCGGCGGCAGATCTCGGCTACACCGTGGTGTTGGTGAGCGATGCCCATACCTGCATGGACACGCCGCAACTGACCGCCCCCCAGATCATCGCCCATCACAACGCCACCCTGGCCGGCCCCTTCGTGCGGCTGATGAGCAGCGACGAGGTGTGCGAGGTGCTCGGCCGCCCCCTTGAGCCCTGCTGATTCAGAGCAAAAAAGAAGGGAGGCTTGAGCCTCCCTTCTTCGTGCATTTCCCCTTCACGTCGCCGCTGCTTGCTGGCACTCGGCGTGGCAAGGGCAGGTCACCAGATGATCGTTCACCATGCCCACCGCCTGCATGAAGGCGTAGCAGATGGTGCTGCCGACGAAGGTGAAGCCGCGCTTCTTGAGGGCCTTGGACATGGCATCCGACTCTGGTGAGGTCGCCGGAATGTCGCCGTTGCCCTGACGCTGGTGGACGATGGGGGCGCCGCCCACGAAGCCCCACAGATACTCGACGAAGTCGATGCCTTCCGCCTCCAGCGCCAGATAGGCGCGGGCGTTTTTGATGATCGATTGCACCTTGAGCCGGTTGCGGATGATGCCGGTATCCTGCATCAGCCGCGCCACGTCCTGGTCGTCGAACTGCACGATGCGCACCGGGTCAAAATCCGCATAGGCGCGATGGTAGCTCTCGGTGCGCTTGAGGATGGTGATCCACGACAGCCCCGCCTGTTGGCCATCGAGGCAGAGCTTGGCAAACAGCTCGCGGCCGTCATACACCGGCCTGCCCCACTGCTTGTCATGGTATTCGATGTATTCCGGGTCTCTGGTCACCCAGGCGCAGCGCAGTTCCATTTCCTCTCCCCTGTTTTTCATCGGCCATCGGCAGGCCGCTTGCGTCGGCGACATCATAGGGCAAGCGGCAACATAGCCCCACTAATCCCCTGTAATTTCGCCTATTATCCGACCATGCCAGACGGTATACTCCCTCGGTTCACATTCAGCAAATCTTGCTCTGATTTCATTTCGCGCGAAAAAAATTATGCAAAAATTCGATGTCAAAACCTTTCAGGGCCTGATCCTGCAGTTGCAGGACTATTGGTCCCGCCAGGGCTGTACCATCATTCAGCCGCTGGATATGGAAGTGGGTGCCGGTACTTCCCACCCCATGACCTGTCTGCGTGCCCTGGGCCCGGAGCCCATCGCCTGCGCTTACGTGCAACCGTCCCGCCGTCCGACTGACGGCCGCTACGGTGAAAACCCGAACCGCCTGCAGCACTACTACCAGTTCCAGGTGATCATCAAGCCTTCCCCCGACAACATTCAGGAACTCTATCTGGGCTCCCTGAAAGAGCTGGGCATGGATCCTGAAATCCACGACATCCGCTTCGTGGAAGACAACTGGGAAAACCCGACCCTGGGTGCCTGGGGTCTGGGCTGGGAAGTGTGGCTGAACGGCATGGAAGTGACCCAGTTCACCTACTTCCAGCAGGTTGGCGGCCTCGAGTGCAAGCCGGTCACCGGCGAGATCACCTACGGTCTCGAGCGTCTGGCCATGTACATCCAGGGCGTGGACAGCGTCTACGATCTGGTCTGGTCTGACGGCCCGCTGGGCAAGACCACCTACGGCGACGTGTTCCACCAGAACGAAGTGGAGCAATCCACCTACAACTTCGAACACGCCGATGTGGAGTTCCTGTTCCACTGCTTCGAGCAGTACGAGAAGGAAGCCCAGAATCTGCTGGCACTGGAAAAACCGCTGCCGCTGCCTGCCTACGAGCGCATCCTCAAAGCCGCTCACTCCTTCAACCTGCTGGATGCCCGCAAGGCCATCTCGGTCACCGAACGTCAGCGCTACATCCTGCGCATTCGTACCCTGACCAAGGCCGTGGCAGAGGCATACTACGCCTCCCGCGAAGCGCTGGGTTTCCCCATGTGTCAGCGCACAGAGAACAAGCAAGGTTAAGGAACGGACATGGCACAACATACATTTCTGGTAGAGATCGGTACTGCTGAGCTGCCGCCCAAAGCCCTGCGCTCCCTGGCCGAAGCCTTTGCCGACAACTTCAAAGCCGAACTGACCAAGGCCGATCTGGCCTTCGGCGACGTCGAGTGGTTTGCCTCACCGCGCCGTCTGGCGCTGAAGGTAAGCGAGCTGGCTGGCGAACAGCCGAGCAAGAGCGTCGAGAAGCGCGGCCCGGCCGTGGCTCAGGCGTTCGATGCCGAAGGCAAGCCGACCAAGGCTGCCGAAGGCTGGGCCCGTGGCAACGGCATCACAGTCGAGCAGGCCGAGCGTCTGGTCACCGACAAGGGCGAATGGCTGGTTCACACCGCCAAGGTCGAAGGCCGTCCAGCCAAAGAACTGTTGGGCGAGCTGGTTAGCCAGGCACTGGCCAAACTGCCGATCCCGAAGATGATGCGCTGGGGCGACAAGACCATCCAGTTCGTGCGTCCGGTCTTCACCGTGACCCTGCTGCTGGATGGGGATCTGGTCCCCGCCCACATTCTGGGTATCGACTCTGCCCGCACCCTTCGCGGCCACCGCTTTATGGGCGAGAGCGAATTCACCATCGAAAACGCCAGCCAGTACCCGCAGATCCTGCAGGAGCGCGGCATGGTGATTGCCGACTTTATGGCGCGCAAGGCCAAGATCAAGGCTGACGTCGAAGCGGCCGCTGCCGCCTTCGGTGGCGTGGCCGATCTGGACGACGCCCTGCTGGAAGAAGTGACCGCACTGGTCGAGTGGCCTGTGGTGCTGACCGCCAACTTCGAAGAGAAGTTCCTGGCCGTGCCGGCCGAGGCGCTGGTTCACACCATGAAGGGTGACCAGAAGTACTTCCCGGTCTACGACAAGAACGGCAAGCTGCTGCCGAAGTTCATCTTCGTCACCAACATCGAGTCCAAAGACCCAAGCCAGATCATCAGCGGCAACGAGAAGGTGGTTCGCCCCCGTCTCTCTGACGCCGAGTTCTTCTTCAAGACCGACCTCAAACAGACCCTGGCCTCCCGCCTGCCGCGCCTTGAAACCGTGCTGTTCCAGCAACAGCTGGGCACCGTCAAGGCCAAGGTCGAGCGCATCGAGACCGTCGCCGGCTTTATCGCCGAGCGTATCGGCGCCGATGTGGCTCAGGCCAAGCGTGCCGGTCTGCTCTCCAAGTGTGATCTGATGACCAACATGGTCGGCGAGTTCACCGACACCCAGGGTGTCATGGGGATGCACTACGCCCGTCACGATGGCGAAGATGAAGCAGTGGCCGTGGCCCTCAACGAGCAGTACATGCCGCGCTTTGCCGGCGATGCCCTGCCGTCCGGTCTGGTTGCCTGCGCCGTCGCGCTGGCCGACAAGTTCGACACCCTGGCCGGTATCTTCGGCATCGGCATGCTGCCGAAGGGTGATAAAGACCCGTTCGCTCTGCGTCGCGCCGCCATCGGTGCCCTGCGCATCATGACCGAGAAGCAACTGGATCTGGATCTGGTTGAACTGGTTGAAGAAGCGGTACGCGTCTACGGCGACAAGCTGACCAACAAGACCGTCGTTACCGACGTGGTCGACTTCATGCTGGGCCGCTTCCGCGCCGCCTATCAGGATGAAGGCATCGGTGCCGACGTGGTGCTGGCCGTACTGGCCCGCCGCCCGACCCGTCCGCTCGACTTCGATCGCCGCGTCAAGGCCGTCAGCCACTTCCGCACGCTGGATGCAGCACTGGCACTGGCTGCCGCCAACAAGCGCGTGAGCAACATTCTGGCCAAGGTCGAGGTTCCACTGCCCACGACCGTCAAACCGGAACTGCTGGTCGATGCCGCCGAGAAGGCGCTGGCCACCCAGGTTGCCGAACTGCAAGCCGAACTGGCCCCGCTGTTCGCCGCCGGTGACTATCAGGCCGCCCTCACCCGTCTGGCCGCCCTGCGCGAGCCGGTCGACACCTTCTTCAACGAGGTGATGGTGATGGCCGACGACGAAGCCCTCAAGGCCAACCGTCTGGCACTGCTGAACAACCTGCGCAACCTGTTCCTGCAAGTCGCGGATATCTCCCTGCTGCAGTAACGAAGATTGCCTGTATTACCCCAAAATGGCGCCATAGGCGCCATTTTTTTACAGATAGGTTCAATACAAGAATCTCTGTGTGATAAGGTTAGTATTTTTATGACATGAGTCATTATCAATAGGATAAAGGAACCTAAATTGCCTAAAGACTCTAAGAATGTCGCATCAAAGCATTTTTCTGGCGAGATATTCGACAAGCCGTTAATAATGGAAGGTTTTATAGAAAGTGAGCCCACACGTTATATCGCTGAAATGCCATACGATTTAACTAGATATGAATTTAGCATCATAAAAAAGCCTGATAACACAGAAATGTATTTTAATTTGTTCGCAGGTGCTAGTATAGGCCTACTAATATCGATCATTGGAAAAGCCGTAGCCTCCTTAGTAGCTAAAGAAGACCCTCAACTAGCTGGATGGGAAATAATATCGCTAGTCATTGGCTTATTTATTTGCCTAGTAACAAAGCGTTTCGTTAAATCTAATGAAGACAAAGAAAAGGAAGATTTACTAAACGCGATAGAAGAGCACTTCATCAATAACAAAAAAAGAAAACTACATGTTACTAAGGGAGAATGGCAATGAAGATTAATTCTCTTCCCACCAACTATAAGGCACCGAGTAGTATTTATATCGGTAGCAACATCATATCCAATGTTAATACTTTGATAGATTTCAAAGGATTCGCTCCCATATTAATAGGGGATGGCAAGATTCCCAGGATATGGATTAATATACCAGCCAAACAAGATGGTTCAGAGTGGTATCCATTGGTAAAAGATAATTTCTCTACAAACCCATCTGTTCTTGTAATTAAAAGCGGAAATAGAGTTAAAGTAACTACGCCAGATGGCGTGATAATTGACTGTGAAAAAGAAAAGAATGGAAGTGTTACAGTTAATAAATTAAATTTAAAACCCTTTGGTTTAAATGTTTATTCAGATGAAAAAAGCATGAGCATTATGAATGCAACTTTCTCATCAAGCAAATTTTCAAACATGATGTCCGTAATTGGCATTAGCTAACAATGTCAGTTCGTAGGTTCGATTAGCCGTCAGGCGTAATCGGACGTTCGCGTAAATCAATTCTCCCGCCATAACGGCCAGCCGAATTTTCCCCTCCGGCTGGCCACCCTGTTTCATGGCAACAACCGCAATCAAAACCTCTCGTTCGTCCGATTACGCTGCGCTAATCGAACCTGCGGGGCGACGGAGGCCTACGGAGTATGCTGCTTGGTATTGATCGGTCATTGTCGAATCCATCATGGCCCCGACTTTGCCACACAATCCTCTACCCGATACCCGCCAGCCCCAAGGAATAACCTCTGCCGGCGAGAGAGGAGCTGTTATCCTTTGAGGCAATCTCTCGCGACCCCACGCCTTGAAAGGAACGTCATGGACATACCTGCCGCCCCGTCCTCCACCCTCTGCCAGCAGTGTCATGAGCAGGTGGATCTCGGCTTCGATTTCACCATGGCCTTCCAGCCCATCGTCGATTGCAGCCAGCGCACCCTCTTCGGCTATGAGGCCCTGGTGCGGGGGCTCAACAACGAGTCGGCGCAGAGCGTGATTGACCGGGTCAACGACGACAACCGCTACCGCTTCGATCAGCTGTGCCGGATCAAGGCCATCGCGCTGGCCGCCCGCCTCGACATGCGGGGCATGCTGAGCATCAACTTCCTGCCCAATGCGGTCTATCGCCCGGAGCGCTGCATCCGCACCACGTTGCAGGCGGCCCGCGAGCATCTCTTTCCCATCGAGCAGATCATGTTCGAGTTCACCGAGGTGGAACAGGTGCAGGACAACCGCCATATTCGCGGCATCGTCGATCACTATCAGGCCCTGGGCTTCAAGACGGCGATCGACGACTTTGGCGCCGGTTACTCGGGCCTGAGTCTGCTGGCCGATTTTCGCCCCGACATCATCAAACTCGACATGCACCTGCTGCGCGGCATCGACCAGGACCCGATCCGTCAGGCCATCGTTCGCCACTGTCTGGCGCTGTTTACGGAGTTGCAGATCACCCCGCTGGCAGAGGGGATCGAAACCCGCGAAGAGATGGCCTGCCTGCGGGAGATGGGCGTCAGCCTGATGCAGGGCTATCTGTTTGCCCGCCCCGGCTTCGAAACCCTGCCCGAGGTGGATTTCGCCAGCCTGTGAGCGGCGCTGGCTATCTCCCTTTGTTGTCGTTCATTCGGGCAAGGCGGCCCGGAGGGTATCCACGGGCGGACGGCAGAAAGCGCTGGACCGGGCAACCCCCTGGGCTAGGATAGGACTGTCACCCTTTGCAACCACCGCTCTGACAGGGACACCATGGCGCAGGTTTCAGGATACCGCTTCTTCGCTCTTTCACTGCTCTTGCTGCTGGCCTTCCAGGTATGGGGGGCGCAAGGCAGGGGCAACATCACACTAGTAAGCTCCCTTGAAACCAGGGAGTCCCCCTATGGTCGCTGGCTCGATCTCATCTATCGGGATGCGTTCGCCCGCCTGGGCTATGACTTCCAGTACCAGGGCTACCCCGGGGGACGGGCCCCCCTGCTGGCAGAGCAGGGACAGGTCGATGGCGAGATCCACCGCGCCGCCAGCTACCAGCAGCAGACCCGCACCCTCCAGCGCGTGCCCGAGCCCCATTTCGCCGTCTCCTATCAGGCCTATGCCCACCAGCCCGGGATCCAGCTGCAGGGGTGGCACAGCCTGCAGGGCACCGGTTATCGGGTCGAGTTTCGCCGTGGCGCCAAGCTGCCGGAGATGATGCTGGGCAAGGTGGTGGCACCGAACCGGCTCTTTGCCATCGCCACCGCCGAGCAGGGGATGGGCAAGCTGCTCAAGGGGCGCAGTGACCTCTATGTGGAGCAGACCCTGATTGCCAGCCAGGCCCTGGCCGCCCTGACGCGCCAGGACCCGGGCTATGCCGGCATCTACTCCGCCGGGGTGATGGAGCTGGCCGATTCTTACGTCTATCTGCACGAACGGCATCAGGATCTGCTGGCCCCCCTTGCCAGCGTGATCCGGCAAATGAAACAGGACGGCACGGTGGCGCGCTATGAGCAGCAGGCCATGGCGGCTGAGGGCACCAGCCAACCTTAACGTCCTCTTTTTCCGCACGCCCTCCCGCGCCCTGACCATGCAGGAGACCCGGGGCGATCAATTCTGTCGCAGAGTCATGGCCGCAGCGGGCACCCTGTTCGTCAACACCACGTTGACAAAAACGCCCCCTGTAACAGGGAACTCGCCATATAAAACCCCATCGACCTTGTGTTCATCTGGCTTGCGGCCAAAAGGCACCATGTCCGTCTGTGCATACCCCAAATCTTGCAACATCCCCCGCTCCGACCGCCTCATCATTTCGATGGAGTCGCGTCATCGTTCAGGCATATCTTCCCCTCGAGGCCCGTGCCAGGGCCCGATCACAGGAGCAATGCATAATGAAAAAAGCAGTAACGGCCGCCTTGCTGGCCATGATGATGGCGGCCTCGGTTCAGGCGGCAGACAAGGTGACCACGGTGCCGGTGCACTTCGCCAAAGGCGCGCACAGCGCCAAGGTTGACGGCACCTTCTCCGGTTATGACACCATCAACTACACCCTGGGCGCCAAAGAAGGCCAGACCATGACGGTCGCCATCACCGGCAGCACCAATGCCAACTTCAACGTCTTCGCACCGGGCGCCATCCCGGGTCAGGCCGAGGCACTGGGCGGCGGCAACGTGGACACAAAATGGCAAGGCACCCTGCCCAAGTCGGGCAAGTACCTGATCCAGGTCTACCAGATGCGCGCCACCGCCCGTAAAGGCGCCAAGGTCCCCCACTCCCTGTCGGTCGGCATTCAGTAACCGATGCCAATATTGCCTGTGTGACAAGCAAGAAGGAGCCCATGAGGCTCCTTCTTTGTCATTGTGTGCTGGCACTGCGACCCGGGTAACGGCTCAGCCCTTGTAGGCGGGCAGCAGGTCCACCATGTTGAGCAGGTGGAAGGCGGCGGTCAGCACGCCGAACAGGATCACCAGGACGATCATGAAGAGGCCGCCGGGGGCGCGGAAGCCCTCGCCACCTTCTTCGCGCCGGGCCGCCCGCACCTTCCAGGCCAGCAGAGGCGGGATGATGCAGGTCCACAGGGTCGCCACGGCGCCCGCATAGCCGATGGCCACCAGGAAGCCGAACGGGAACAGCAAGGAGAGCACCAGGGGCGGCAGGAAGGTCACCGCCCAGGACTTGGCGCGGCCACCCCGGCTGTTGTCGAACTTGAACAGATCCGCCAGGTAGTCGAACACCCCGAGCCCCACCCCGATGAAGGAGGAGAGGATGGCCGCCATAGAGAAGGCGTTGAGGGCGCTGGCCACCGCCTTGGACTCGATCACCGAACCGAGAGCCTTGAGCAGGGCATCCACGTTGCCCCCCTCCGCGATCACCGGGCCGAACTCGCTGCGGGGCAGGTTGCCAAAGACGCTCACCAGCCAGATGAGGTAAAACGCGAGCGCGATCAGGGTGCCCCCCTGAATGGCGCGGCTGGCGCGGCGCTCTTCACCGTAGTAGGCGCGCATGGAGGAGACCGAATGGTGGTAGCCGAACGAGGTGAGCGCCACCGGCAGCATCACCAGGGCATAGGGGGCGTAGCTCACTTCGCTGCCCACCCGGTCGAGCAGCAGATCGAGGCGCACGTTCATCGACAGGCCCGAGATGCCGAAGGCAAAGCTCAGCCCCATCAGGATCACCAGCAACACCGAGATGCGGTCCACCGCCCGGGTGGAGTGCCACACCAGCAGGGAGAAGGCCAGGGTAAAGAGCACGGACGCCCACTGGCTGCCCATCCCCGTCATGCCGTCGATGATGAGGCCGGCCGAGGTGATGTAGGCATAGAGCAGGATGCCGCCGACGAAATAAACGCTGAGATTGTTGAGGGCGTTGACCTTCTCCCCCAGCAGATCCCGGGTCACGGTATCGAAGGAGACGCGCAGGGGATAGCCCCGATAGGACTCCAGCAGCATCCAGCCGGAGACCGTCATCACCACCATGGTCAGTGCCACCGCGAGCATGGACCAGAGGGTCCAGGCGCCCGCCCCCGCACTCGGCAGCCCCAGCATGCCGGCCCCCACACAGACGCCGGCAATGATGCATGCCCCGCCCACCAACGATGGTTTCTGTTCCATTACTCCCCCAAACGGATTGTCGACTGGTCACGGCACACCGCCGTGCTTCTCCTGCGTTCGCCACTGCTGGCGCCGGGGGACTTTACCCTGCATGCCTTCGGGTATCAAATCCGGAGGGGAAATGGGGGGAAACGGGCCGGATCCTGCGCCCCATCCGTGGAATATGTTCGGGATGGGGCCAGGTTCAGCACACCAGGATCAGCCGGTGTAGACGGGCAGCAGACCCGCCATGGCCATCAGGTGGAAGATGGCGGTAAGCACCCCGAAGACGATGACGGCCACCACCATGGGCTGGCCACCGGGGGCCTTGAACCCCGCCTCGTCCGGGGCCAGCTCCCGGGACTTCTTCGCCAGCAGGGCCGGGATGATGCAGGCCCAGACGGTCGCCGCGGCCCCGGCATAGCCGATGGCCACCACGAAGCCGAACGGGAACATCAGGGAGAGCGCCAGGGGGGGCAGGAAGGTCACCGCCCAGGATTTGGCCCGCCCCCGGCGACTGTTGTCGAACCGGAACAGATCCGCCAGATAGTCGAACACCCCGAGCCCCACCCCGATGAAGGAGGAGAGGATGGCCGCCATGGAGAAGAGGTTGATGGCCTGGGAGACCTGCCTGGACTCGATCACCGAGGCCAGCGCCCCCAGCAGCACATCCACGTCACCCCCCTTGGCGATGACGGGGCCGAAGGCGGGACGAGGCAGGTTGCCGAAGATGCTGAGCAGCCACAGCAGATAGAGCGCCAGGGCGATCAGGGTCCCCCCCAGGATCGCCTGCCTGGCTTTCTGCTCCTCGCCGTAATAGGCGCGCATCGATGCCACCGAGTGGTGGTAGCCAAACGAGGTGAGCGCCACCGGCAACATGGCCAGGGCGTAAGGGGCGCGGCCCAGCTCCTCGGCAAAGGAGTTGAACAGCTTGGCGGTGTCGACCTTGCTGGCAAGCCCGGAGACCCCGAACACGAAGCTCAGCACCATAAAAACGATCAGGACGACCGAAATCCTGTCCACCGCCCGGGTCGAATGCCAGACGAACCAGGAGAACACCAGCACGAACAACACCGAGGCCAGCTGGCTATTGATGCCCAGCAGGCCGCCCAGGATGAGACCCGACGAGGTGATGTAGGCATAGAGCAAAATGCCGCCCACGAAATAGACGGTGAGGTTGTTGAAGAGATTGATCCTGCGACCGAGCAGATCCTTGGTCACCGAGTTGAAGGAGGCAGTCAATGCGTAGGGTTTCAGGGCTTCCAGCAGCATCCAGCCTGAAACCGTCATGACGACCATGGTAAGAATGATGGCGAGGGTTGACCAGCTGGTCCAGGCCCCGGCTCCCGCGCTCGGCAGCCCCAGCATGCCGGCACCGACACAGACGCTGGCAATGATGCAGGCCCCTCCAATGACGGACGGTGTTGATGTCATGTGTGTCACTCCAAATCTTTCACAGAGCAGTGAAAAAAAAGGGCACAGAAAAATCTGTGCCCCTGACTCGTTATGCTTCTATCAATTTTTTCTGCGTCTTGCCGGCTGACGAGTCGTTATGCTCGACCTCTTTCAGTCTGGCGGTGAAGTGGCGCAGCACGGCCGGCTCGTAAATGAAGTCCAGCCCCTTCACCCGGTGGGCGTTCTTCTTCACCTCGCCGAAGGCCTCGATGACAAAGTCCATGTGGGTCTGGGTATAGGTGGCACGGGGGATGGTCAGGCGCAGCAGCTCCGCCGGGCAGGGGTGCTGCTTGCCGGTGGCGGGGTCGCGCCCCAGCAGCAGGGAACCTATCTCCACCGCCCGGATGCCGGCGACCTTGTAGAGCTCGCAGGCCAGGGCGTGGGCCGGGAACTGATCCGCCGGGATGTGGGGCAGCAGCTTGCCCGCATCCACGAAGGCCGCATGGCCCCCTGCCTGCTGGCACACCACGCCGATGGCCTCCAGCCCGTCCACCAGGTACTGCACCTGGCCGATGCGATAGGCCAGCCAGTCCTGGCGCATGCCGTCCCGCAGGCCCACCGCCAGGCGCTCCATGGCGCCCCCTTCCAGGCCGCCATAGGTCGGGAAGCCCTCCTGCACCACGCACAGGGTGCGGCACTCGGTGTAGACGTCCAGCATGCTGTCATCCTTGAAGCACAGCAGCCCCCCCATCTGCACCATGGCATCCTTCTTCGCCGACATGGCGAGGCCGTCCGCGTACTTGTAGGACTCTCTGGTGATCTCCTCGATGGTCCAGTTCGCGTAGCCGGGCTCCCGCTGCTGGATGAAGTAGGCGTTCTCGGCGAAGCGGGCGGAGTCCATGATGACGGGGATGTCGTACTTTCTGGCGATCTCGTACACCGCCTTCAGGTTGGCAATGGAGACCGGCTGCCCCCCGGCGGAGTTGCAGGTGATGGTGCTGACGATGTAGGGCACGTTGGCGGGGCCCGCCTCCAGGATGGCCTCTTCCAGCTTCACCAGATCGAAGTTGCCTTTGAAGTCGGCGGTGACCGAGGTATCGAACGCCTCCCTGGTGTAGACGTTCTTCGCCACGCAGCAGTTGATCTGGGTGTGGCCCTGGGTGGTGTCGAAGAAGTAGTTGGAGAGGGCCACCATCTTCTTGCGATCCAGCCCCTTCTCCTGCTCCCGCTTCTTGATGAGCACGGGGATGTAAATCTGCTCGGCGCCGCGCCCCTGGTGAGTGGGGATGGTCAGGGAGTAGCCGAAGATCTCCTGCACCGCCTGTTGCAGGGCATAGTAGCTGCGGCTGCCGCTGTAGGCCTCGTCACCGCGCAGCATGGCGGCCTGCATGTCCTGAGTGATGGCGCCGGTGCCGCTGTCGGTCAGCAGGTCGATGAAGACGTCTTCGCTGTCCAGCAGGAAGGGGTTCATGCCCGCCCGGACAATGGCCTCTTCCCGATAGGCACGGGTGGTGCGCTTGACCGGCTCGATGACACGAATACGGAAGGGTTCGGGCAGATGCTTGAAGTTTTCCATAATATAAACACCCCAGATTTAAATATTCAAAATGAGTCTCTTCCCCCGCCGAAAATAGAATGTCCGGCAGGTGGGAAATATTGGGAAATGGATGCACGACATCGCCTCGCCAGAATAAACAGGCGAAGACAGGTGCAGCTATTTCAGTTCAGGAATGGAGGCGGGCTTGTGGCATGGCAGGCATGCTGCGCCGCCGCGGGGAATTACAGCGGGAAGAAGAACGCGATCTTATGGTCCAGGGTAAACCACTTGGGATAGCTGACCTTGATATTCATGTTGTTGCTCATCCAATTGAAATTAACAACGCCAAATAACAGCACCCATTATGGTGGGGAGCGCTATATGATCAATTGCAATATGAGCAAAGTGGGATGGCGCTAACAATTTGGCGGGGGATTTTTATACAGCTTATTATCGCCAATCCGAAAGATCCTCCCATCATCCACCTTTTGCCCTTTCCCCCCTCAGTGGCTCAGCCAGGGCAGCCGCTGCAACAGCTCGTAGCGGTCAGGGATCGGTGTCTGGCTGACCCAGAGATCCAGCAAGCCATAGGAGAGCAGCGGCAACACCAGCAGCAACAGACAGAGCAGCCCCAGCAGTTGGCGGGGGGCGAGTCGCTGCCCTTGCGTGCCAAGATGCAGGGCATCGGCCCGCTTGGGGCAGGCGGCCACGCAGCTCTGGCAACTGGTGCACTCGAGACTGCGCACCGCGATAAGCTGGTGTACCTGGATGCGCGAGGGGCAGGCCCGGCTGCACTTGTCGCAGTCGTGGCCCAGGCTTCGCAGGCAGCGGGCCGGGTCGCGGCGAATGCGCAATGGGGTCAGCAGGCCGAGCAGGGCGAACCAGGCGCCATAGGGGCAGAGATAGCGACAGAACCCTTGCCGAAAGGTGGCGGTGAGCAGCAGCACCCAGCCAAGGCACAGGCCCGAGATCAGGGTCAGGTTGAAGAAGAAGGCCCCCATCTTCATGTCCGCTGCCTGATGGTAGGGGCTGGCGAGGTAGCCGGACAGGGCGGCGGCGGGTACCGCCAGCAATATGATGAAGAGCAGAAAACCGAGCACCAGAAACTTCTGGCCGCGCAACACGGCATCGAGCCAGCGCGGCGGGGTCCACTCCCCCGGCAACAGGCGCGAGCGCAGGCCGTGCAGCCACTCCCCCACCAGCCCGAGCGGGCAGAACCAGGCGCAGAACGCCCGACCCAGCAGCAGGGCCGACAGGGAGAGCACCAGCACGGTGACGGTGGCCGCCGGGTGATGGGGGTCCGTCAGCCCCTGCCCGAGCCAGGCCCGCAGCCCGAGACCACCTGCGATGGGCAGGAAACCGTCCACCACGTCGGGGCGCACCAGCCAGGGGGTCATCCCCAGCCCCAACTGTCCGATATGAACAACATATTGAACCGCCACCAACACCCAACACAGCAGCAATAGCTGCCTGGTGGCCGTTCTGAGACGTTGACTGTCTATGTGGGCCAGCATGAGTAGGGGGCGATAGCGCAGCCAGAGCGCCAGGGTCGTGCCCACCAGCCCCAGTGCGAGCCAGAGTACCGAATCCGCCACCAGCAGCCAGAGCGCGGCGGCCAACAGCAGAGAGAGCGTCCAGCCCCAACCGCTGCGGCCCTGCCACAACAACAGAACCAGATAGACCAGACCCGAGGTCATGGTCAGGGCTTCCAACAGGCTCATGCTTCCCTCACAGTGCTCATCCGAATCGAGGGGGCAGGATAACCAACATCTGAGTTGATGATTTTGATCTGCATGGGCAGAGGGGGCATTTGCCCGCTCCGCCCCCTCAGCCTTAAACCCCGTTATTTGCGGCTGTGGAACAGCGGCTGGTCGGATTCGGCCTGCTCGGCCCAGAAGTGGATGTTGAAGCGGGCATCCTCCGACAGCTCAACCCTGTGCCAGTACTGGGGCGGGCTGGTGGCAAACTCCCCGGCCCGGATCACCAGGCTCACCTCGGGCTCCTCGGCATGTTCGTCGGCAAAGCCGTGATAGGTGACGGTTCCCTCCATCACGCAGAGCTGGCCGAACACCCCGGCCGCGGTGTTGTGGTGGGTGAGCAGGGCCTGGGGCACGTTCTGGCGGGTGAAAAAGGGGGTGGAACGGCGTACCACCCAGTGAGACGGGATCAGTTGCATGGCCATATCGGTTCTCCTCGAGTGGCCGGGTCAGCCCGGCCTTCGGCTATTAATGGTTCAACGGGGCAGCTGACGCAGCAGCGGGAAGGAGGCGCTCATCTGGTCGCCCCCCACCACGAAGCCGCACAGCTTGCCATCTTCGCCGTGCGCCTCGGCCACCATGCCGTGGCTGTTCCAGCGGCACTGCCAGGCGAGATCTTCACCCCGGGTACGACCCGCCAGTTGCAGCGGGTAGCGCGGCGTCTTCACCTTCACCAGCATGGGCGGCAGGGCCAGCGGGGTCGGTGTGCCGAGCAGGGTGCGCGCCAGCGCATTGGCCCCCAGCACTATGGGTTGCAGGAAGGGGAGCAGCTGACCTTGCCACTGCACGCAATCCCCCAGGGCGAAGATGTGGGGATCGCTGGTCTGCAGCCGATCATCGACCAGGATGCCGCGCTCCACTGCCAGCCCGGCCCCACGGGCCAGGGCCAGATTCGGCCGCAGGCCGATCGCGGCGATCACCAGATCCTGCTCGCTGATGCGCCCATCGGTCAGGGTGACGCGCCAGCCATCCCCCGGCTGGGCATCTATCCTGGCGAGACCCGTCCCGAACTGCAGGCTGACCCCCTGGCTGCGCAGGGCCTGTTGCAGCGGCTCGGTCAGGGCGGCGGGTAGCAGGGCGCTTAAGGGGCTGTCGGCCAGATCCACCAGCGTCACCTCTTTTCCTGCGCTCGCCATGTCCATCGCCAGCTCGCAGCCGATGAGCCCCGCCCCCAGCACCAGGATGCGGCGGGCCTGGCGCAGTTGCGCCTCGATGGCGGCGTACTCCTGCTGGCTGTTGAGGGTGACCAGGTGTTCGCTGCCCGGCAGATCGGGGCGCACCGCGCTCGCCCCGGTGGCCAGCACCAGCTTGCCGTAGGGGAATTCCCCCTGCTCGGTCAGCACCAACCGCCGGGCAGGGTCGATGCCATGCACCGGGCAGTGGGGCAGCAGCGCGATGCGCTGCTGCTCGGCAAAATCGCTGCCGCTCTGACGGGTCATGGCTGCGGCAGGGCAGCCCCGACTCACCACGTGGCTCAAGTCGGGCTTGTTGTACTCATCGCCGCTGTCGGCGGTGATGAGGCGGATGGGCTGCTCGGCGTTAAGCTTGCGCAGGCTCTTGACCAGTTGCTGGGCAGCGAAGCCGCTGCCGATCACCACTATCTCCCGGCTGATGCCGGCGTCACTCTGCGTTGCTGCGCTCATACACAGGCCTCCACGGCGCAGGGTTCAAATACCTCCTTGCCGATGCCGCAGCCGGGGCAGAGGAAACTGTCCGGCACCTGGGCCCAGGGGGTGCCCGGCGCCACCAGCTGATCCGGCTCGCCCTGGGCCGGGTCATAGACCCACTGGCAGACCGTGCAGAGCATGGCCTGGTCATCGTTCCATTCGGCGGCGGCCGCTGCGGCTTGCGGCTCAACAGCAGGCATCGCGAGGACGGGCGTCACGGTTGTCTGGGTTGTGGTGATCGGGCGGGGTGCGTCCAGCGGGTGCAACGCCCACTGACGGGCGAGCTGGCGGCCATGCTCGCGGCATTCGGCCAGCGCCGAGCCATCCGGGCGCCACTTGGCCTTGAGGGAGATGCTGATGTCAAAGCCTGCGTCCATCAATCGGGTCTGGATCCGGTCCACCGCACCGCCGGTCCAGCCGTAGCTGCCGAAGGCCGAGGCACGCTTGTTGCGAAAACGCAGGCCGGTGATCTCCTCGAGCATGCCCGCCACCTTGGGCATCATGACGTTGTTCATGGTGGAGGATCCCACCAGTATCCCCTTGGAGCGGAACACCTGGGTCAGGATCTCGTTCTTGTCGTGGCGGGCCACGTTGTAGATCTTCACCGCCACGCCGGGGTCCACCTCGTGGATGCCCTGGGCGATGGCGTCGGCCATCATGCGGGTGTTGTTGGACATGGAGTCGTAGAACAAGGTGATGCGGTCTTCCTGATAGTGGTCGGCCCACTCCAGGTATTTCAGGATGATCTGGGTGGGGTCCTCGCGCCAGACGATGCCGTGGGAGGTGGCCACCATGCTCACCGGCAGGTTGAAGCCGAGCACCTCCTTGATCTTGGCGGTCACCAGGGGGCTGAAGGGGGTAAGGATGTTGGCGTAGTAGCGCTGGCACTGCTCCATCAGCTCGGTCTGGTCCACCTCGTCGTTGAACAGGTGCTCGTCGCAGTAGTGCTGGCCGAAGGCGTCGTTGGAGAACAGCACAGCATCCTCGGTCATGTAGGTCATCATGCTGTCGGGCCAGTGCAGCATGGGGGTCTCGATGAACACCAGCTGCTTGCCGTTACCGATGTCCAGGCTGTCACCGGTCTTGACCGGGTGGAAGTTCCACTCCGGGTGGTGATGATGGCCGGTGATGGAGTCGATGGCGTTGTGGGTGCAGTAGATGGGGGTGCCGGGAATGCGGGTCATCAGCTCGGTCAGGGCGCCGGCGTGATCCTCCTCGGCGTGGTTGATCACCACATAGTCGATGGCGGCGAGATCGATCTCGGCCGCCAGGTTCTGCACGAACTCCCGGCTGAACTTGTGATCGACGGTATCGATCAGCACGTTTTTCCCTTCGCGGATGAGGTAGCTGTTGTAGCTGGTGCCCTTGTGGGTCTTGTACTCGGTGCCGTGGAAGTCGCGTACCTCCCAGTCCCGTTGGCCGACCCAGTGGATGTTGTTCTTGACGTGAATGCTCATCAGGCAGTTCCTCGAATGCAATAGTGGATGTTCAACTGAACCAGCTATTGCAGCGGACGTGCCAAATTGTAACCCATTGTTTTTAATGGCTTCGCACATCACTCGTTGTCATTAAGACACCACACCTTTATAGTCAAAATCACAAACATACTGTCATTTGGACAATTATCGTGATCTCGACCGACAGCCTGGCGCGCATCGCCCTCGACCTGCAACTCGGCATCTCCCATCAGGACCGCTTCCACCGCCTGATCCAGAGCGTGCGCAGCCTGCTGAACTCGGATGCCTCGGCCCTGCTGCGCTACGAGGGGGGCCAGTTCATCCCGCTGGCCATCGACGGCCTGATGCAGGACGTGCTGGGGCGCCGCTTCGCCCTCAAGGATCACCCGCGCCTCGAGGCCATCGCCCGCGCCGGGGATGTGGTGCGCTTCCCTGCCGACAGCGCCCTGCCCGACCCCTATGACGGCCTGCTGCCGGATCACGACGACTTCAAGGTGCACGCCTGCGTCGGCCTGCCGCTCTTCTCGGATCAGGCGCTGATCGGCGCCCTGACCATAGACGGCATGAACCCGACCCAGTTCGACGGCATCAGCGACGAGGAGCTGCGGCTGGTGGGGGCTCTGGCCGCCGCCGCCCTCGACAACGCCCTGCTGCTGGAGCGGCTCGCCCGCCAGAGCAGCGAACCCCTCGCTCCCTCCACCCAGAATGGGCCGGGCCAGCCCGAGATGATTGGCCGCTCCCCCGCCATGGCCCGGTTGCGCCACGAGATAGACGTGGTGGCAAGCTCCGAGCTGAACGTGCTGATTTTGGGGGAGACCGGGGTCGGCAAGGAGCTGATCGCCAAGGCGGTGCATGGCGGCTCGCCCCGCGCCCATGCCCCCCTGGTCTACCTCAACTGCGCCGCCCTGCCCGAATCCGTGGCCGAGAGCGAGCTGTTCGGCCACGTGAAGGGGGCCTTCACCGGCGCCATCCACAATCGGGCGGGCAAGTTCGAGCTCGCGGACAAGGGCACTCTGTTTCTCGACGAGATAGGGGAGCTCTCCCTGGCGCTGCAGGCCAAGCTGCTGCGGGTGCTGCAATACGGCGATCTGCAGCGGATCGGTGACGACACCCCGCTCAAGGTGAATGTGCGCATCCTGGCGGCCACCAACCGGGATCTGAAACAGGCGGTGGTCGAGGGGCAGTTTCGGGCCGACCTCTACCACCGGCTGAGCGTCTTCCCGATCCACGCCCCGGCACTGCGGGAACGTCCGGGCGACATTCCCCTGCTGGCCGGTTACTTTTGCGAGCGCTGCCGGCTCGGCCTGGGGCTGGAGCAGCTGCGTATCCAGCCACAGGCGCTGCAACTGCTCGAGCGCCACGACTGGCCCGGCAACGTGCGGGAGCTGGAGCACGCCATCCACCGCGCCGCCGTGCTGGCCAGGGCCGAACAGGGCAGCCCCTCGCCGACCCTGGAGCCCCACCACTTCAACCTGGGGCCGACGGGCTCATCCCTGCCCGCCGACACCGTCAGCCAGCCCACCTCCCCGGCCATTGCCGGCCTCGGCCTTCGCGCCGCCACCGATCTGTTCCAGCGCCAGCTCATCGAGCAGACCCTGACGGCCCATGACGGCAACTGGGCCGCCACCGCCCGGGCGCTGGATCTGGACGGCGGCAACCTGCACCGCCTCGCCAGGCGGCTCGGTCTCAAGGCCTGACGCCCCCAGATACGAGAGGGGCCCAAAAACAGAAACCCCCTCGCTGGCGAGGGGGTTTCTTGTTCATGGCACCCGTGGCGCCGTCAGCGCAGGGACTTGACCGAGCGGCGGACGATGAGCTCGGGCTGCACCGTCATGGACTCCACTTCCAGCTCCTTGTTGCGGATCCGGCTCACCAGTTGCTGCACCGCCAGCAGGCCGAGCTCGGCCTTGGGGTGGCGGATGGTGGTGAGCGGCGGGCTGGAGAAGCGCGCCATCTCCACGTCGTCATAGCCGATCATGGAGATATCGTCCGGCACCTTGACCCCGGCCTCCCAGGCGGCGCAGATGGCACCGATGGCCATGGGATCGTCGAAGGCAAAGACCGCGGTCGGGCGAGGGGTGAGGGCCAGGATGCGCTGCATGGCATCGAAGCCGCTCTGGCTCTCGTAGTCCCCTTCGAAGATCTGCTCTTCTTTCAGGGTCATCCCCTGTTCAGCCAGGGCATCGCGCACCCCGTCCAGCCGTTGCTGGGTAGTCGGCTTGGCGAGATGGCCGGTGATGCAGACGATGTTGGTGTGGCCCTGCTCCAGCAGATGGCGCACCGCCAGACGCGCGCCGATGCGGGCGTTGTCGTTGATCACGTTGGCGAAATCGCACTCGTTGCCCCAGTCCAGCACCACTTGCGGCACGTTTTTGTGGATACGCAGCATGTCCCTGAACTGGGTGTCGATATCGGTCCCCAGCACCAGCAGACCGTCGACCCGCTTCTCCATCAGCATGCGCAGATAGTGCTGCTGGCGGGGCGGCTGGTTCTCGGTGTTGCACAGGATCAGGCTGTAACCCTGCTCGAAGCAGTAGGCTTCCACCCCCTGTACCACTTCCGCGAAGAAGGGGTTGGCACTGGTGGTCACCAGCATGCCAATGGTCTTGGTCGAATTGATCTTGAGACTGCGCGCCACCGAGTTGGGCGCGTAGTTCAGCTCTGCCACCGCCTCAAGCACTTTCTGGGTTGCGTCTTCGCTGACCCGACGGGTGTGATTGAGTACATGTGAGACGGTGGAGATGGATACGCCTGCGCGCGAGGCGACATCCTTGATAGTTGCCATCTCTGTCTCCTGAATAACAAAGGCGGAACAGTAGCAGATTTCCCGAATAAAGGCTTGGTTTTAACGGGTGCTGCCAGTGAATTATCAATGCTGGCTAATCTATGCGGTCATTTCTTTTTGCGCAAACGGATTTTGGTCAAAATGAGAGCGGACGCAGAATGAAATATCGTCAGTTTTTTACTCTGGAAATTGTCACCATGACAATTTGTTATCTGTATGTTGCACCACCTTGGCGACATTAAACTCCAGTAAACAGCAATAAACTGCGTGTTAGTTTCACAAAACCCCTCTCACACCTGCTCCGGTTAGTATCTTTAACATCTTGTTATTGCCCGGCGAGGAATGATAGAACCTTATCTATCGCCGGGCTGGCGGGACACAGGCTCGGAATGACGTGCATAAAATGAAACAATTCACTGATTAAGGGACGAATCAATGCATAACTTCAGCAAAATGGCAGTCAGAGCAGCGGTTTCTTTGGCTCTGTTTGGATCAGTTTCCATGGCCAATGCGGCCGATACCATCAAGATCGGCATCGCCGGCCCCCTGACCGGCCCGGTCGCCCAGTACGGTGACATGCAGTTCACCGGCGGCAAGATGGCGGTCGAGCAGATCAACAAGGCGGGCGGCATCAAGGGCAAGCAGATCGAAGCCGTCATCTATGACGATGCCTGCGATCCCAAGCAGGCCGTGGCCATCGCCAACAAGGTGATCAACGACGGCGTCAAGTTCGTGGTCGGCCACCTCTGCTCCGACAACACCCTGCCCGCCTCCGACATCTATGAAGATGAAGGGGTCCTGATGGTCACCCCCGCCTCCACCAATCCCAAGATCACCGAGCGCGGTTACCAGCTGACCCTGCGTACCATCGGTCTGGACAGCGACCAGGGCCCGACCGCCGCCAAGTACATCATCGAGCAGGTCAAACCCCAGCGCGTGGCCGTCATCCACGACAAGAAACAGTACGGTGAAGGCATCGCCTCCAGCGTGAAAGCCGCGCTGGACAAGGCCGGCGTCAAGGTCGTTGCCTATGAGGGCATCACCGCCGGCGACAAGGACTTCTCCGCCCTGATCGCCAAGCTGCAAAAAGAGAACGTCGACTTCGTCTACTACGGCGGCTACCACCCCGAGCTGGGTCTGATCCTGCGCCAGGCTGGCGAGAAGGGTCTGAAGGCCAAGTTCATGGGTCCGGAAGGCGTGGGCAACAAGGACATCTCCGCCATCGGCGGCCCGGCTTCCGAAGGCCTGCTGGTGACCCTGCCGAACAAATATGACCTGGTGCCGGCCAACGCCCCCATCGTAGAAGCGTTCAAGGCCAAGGGTCAGGACTCCTCCGGTCCGTTCGTCTGGACCACCTACGCCGCCATGCAGGCCCTGGCGGCCGGTATCGCCAAGGCGGGCGAGGATGATCCGGCTGCCGTCGCTGCCGCCATCAAGGCCGCACCGATCGACACCGTGATGGGCCCCCTGACCTGGGCGCCGAACGGTGACCTGAAAGGCTTCGAATTCGGTGTGTTCCAGTGGCACGCCGACGGTACCTCCACTCAACTCAAATAATCTGCCGGTCGGGGTGACGTGAGTCACCCCTCCTTTCTTTGCGGGCAAGTACACAGGGAACGCGGTATGTCCGAACACCTTCTTTATCTGGTTCAGCAGTTGCTGAACGGATTGACCATAGGCAGCACCTATGCGTTGATCGCCATCGGCTACACCATGGTCTACGGCATCATCGGCATGATCAACTTCGCCCACGGCGAGGTCTACATGATCGGCTCCTATGTCGCCTTCATGGTGATGGCCGGGCTCATGATGATGGGCATCGACAGCACCGTGCTGCTGCTGGGGGGCGCCTTCCTGGTCAGCATCATCATCACCGGCAGCTATGGCTGGTCCATAGAACGGGTGGCCTATCGTCCACTGCGGGGCGGCAACCGCCTGATCCCCCTCATCTCCGCCATCGGCATGTCGATCTTCCTGCAGAACATGATGCGGATGGCCCAGGGCTCGCGTGACATCGCCATGCCCACTCTGATCTCCGGGGGCTGGACCCTCGGCGGCGAGGATGGCTTCCAGGCCAGCCTCTCCTACATGCAGCTCATCATCTTCGTGGTGACCTTCGTCACCATGCTGGCGTTGACCCAGTTCATCGGCCGCTCCCGCATGGGGCGTGCCTGCCGAGCCTGTTCCGAAGACATCAAGATGGCCAACCTGTTAGGGATAGACACCCACGTGGTCATCTCCATCACCTTCGTGCTGGGGGCCGCCCTGGCCGCCGTCGCGGGGGTGCTGCTCGGCATGTACTACGGTGTCATCAACCCCTATCTCGGCTTCATGGCGGGCTTGAAGGCCTTCACCGCCGCGGTATTGGGCGGCATCGGCAGCATTCCCGGCGCCGTGCTGGGCGGCCTGCTGCTCGGCGTGGTGGAAGCGCTCACCGCGGGCTATCTCAGCACCGAGTACAAGGATGTGATGGCGTTCGCCCTGCTCATCTTCGTGTTGCTCTTCATGCCCACCGGCATCCTGGGTCGTCCGGAGGTCGAGAAGGTATGAAAAACCAATCTATGCATGCCCTCGTGCTGCTGTTCATGACCATCACTGGCATTCTCGGCCGTCCGGAAGTGGAGAAAGTCTGATGAAACGTCAATTTATCCATGCCTGCATCGCCAGCCTGGTGCTGCTGGTGCTCTCCTTCTGGCTGCTCGGCTTCAAGCTGGAGACCGATGGCTCCCGCCTGCTGGTGGTGAGCCGCCTCGATGTATCGCTGGCCTGGCTGCTGGGGGGCGCCACCATCGTCTTCTGGTTCCAGATGCTGCGCGGCCAGATAAGCCGGCTGTTCCAGGCCTCCATCAGCGGCTTCTCCGTCGGCTTCACCAAGCTGGTGCTGCCAAGCCCCGAAGAGGCCCCCAAGCTCTATAACCTCACCGCCGTGCTGGTGCTGCTGTTTGCGGTGAGCTGGCCCTTCATGGCCTCTCGCGGCGCCATCGATCTGGCCACCCTCACCCTGATTTACATCATGCTGGGGCTGGGACTGAACGTGGTGGTGGGCCTCGCCGGTCTGCTCGACCTCGGCTACGTCGGCTTCTATGCGGTCGGCGCCTACAGCTACGCCCTGCTCAACACCTACTTCGGTCTGAGCTTCTGGGAGTGTCTGCCCATCGCCGGTCTGCTGGCGGCCACCTTCGGCTTCCTGCTCGGGTTCCCGGTGCTGCGGCTGCGGGGGGACTACCTGGCCATCGTCACCCTGGGCTTTGGCGAGATCATCCGCATCCTGCTCAACAACATGACCACCCTGACCGGCGGTCCGAACGGGATCTCCGGCATTCCGAAACCGACCCTGGGGGGGCTCGAGTTCAACCGCACCGTCAAGGATGGGGGCTTTGGCACCTTCCACGACTTCTTCGGCATCGCCTACAACGCCAACCACAAGGTGATCTTCCTCTACCTGATGGCCCTGGTGCTGGTAGTGGCGACCCTGTTCGTCATCAACCGCCTGCTGCGCATGCCGCTCGGCCGTGCCTGGGAGGCGCTGCGGGAAGACGAGATCGCCTGCAAGTCCCTGGGGCTCAACCCCACCATCATCAAGCTGACCGCCTTCACCATAGGCGCCTGCTTCGCGGGTTTTGCCGGCAGCTTCTTCGCCTCGCGCCAGGGCTTCATCAGCCCGGAATCCTTCGTCTTCATCGAGTCGGCCATCGTCCTTGCGATTGTGGTGCTGGGAGGCATGGGATCCCAGATCGGGGTCGTGCTGGCGGCCATCGTGATGACGGTGCTGCCGGAGCTCGCCCGCGAGTTCAACGAATATCGCATGCTGATGTTCGGTCTCTTGATGGTATTCATGATGATCTGGCGGCCGCAGGGACTGCTGCCCATGAGTCGACCCCATATGGAGCTGCGTAAATGAGCAACAATCAACCATTGTTGGATGTCTCAGATCTGTCGATGCGCTTTGGCGGCCTGCTCGCAGTCAACGGCGTCAAGCTGGATGTGGAAAAGGGGGAGGTGATCTCCATCATCGGCCCCAACGGGGCGGGCAAGACCACCATCTTCAACTGCCTGACCGGCTTCTATCGCCCGAGTGGCGGTGTCATTCGCTACAAGGGTGAGGAGATCCAGGGGTTGCCCGGCCACCTCATCGCCCGCAAGGGCATAGTGCGGACTTTCCAGCACGTGCGCCTGTTCAAGGAGATGACGGCGGTGGAAAACCTGCTGGTGGCCCAGCACAGGCATCTCAATACCGGCTTCATCGCCGGCCTGTTCAAGACCCCCTCCTTCCGCCGCGCCGAGAAAGAGGGGCTGGAGCAGTCCGCCTTCTGGCTGGAGAAGGTGGGCCTCAAGGATCTCGCCAACCGCGCCGCGGGCAACCTGGCTTACGGCCAGCAGCGCCGCCTCGAGATCGCCCGCTGCATGGCGACCCGGCCCGAACTGCTGATGCTCGATGAACCGGCCGCAGGTCTCAATCCCAAGGAGACCGACGAGCTCAACGAGCTCATCTCCAACCTGCGAGACGAGTTCGGGGTCTCGGTGCTGCTGATCGAGCACGATATGAAGCTGGTGATGGAGATCTCCAACCGCATCTTCGTGGTCAACCAGGGCACCCCGCTGGCCCACGGCAAACCGGACGAAATCCGCAGCAATCCGGCGGTGATCAAGGCCTATCTGGGCGAGTCGTAAGGACAAAAAGATGTTAGAACTTCGCAACGTATCGACCCACTACGGCAAAATTCAGGCGCTGCACGACGTCAGCGTCGAGGTGAAAGAGGGGGAAATCGTCACCCTGATCGGCGCCAACGGCGCCGGCAAGACCACTCTGCTGATGACCCTGTGTGGCGAGCCCAAGCCCAGCAGCGGTTCCATCTGGTTCGAGGGGGAGCAGATAGACTCTCTCACCACCGCCCGCATCATGCGCAAGGACATCGCCGTGGTGCCGGAGGGGCGCCGCATCTTCGCCCGCCTCACGGTGGAGGAGAACCTGCTGATGGGGGCCTTCTTCGTCGACAAGGCGGAGCAGCGCGGCCTGCTGGATCAGATATTTACCTTGTTCCCCCGCCTGCACGAGCGGCTGGAGCAGCGGGCAGGCACCATGTCCGGCGGCGAGCAGCAGATGCTGGCCATCGGCCGCGCCCTGATGAGCAAGCCGCGCCTGCTGCTGCTGGATGAACCCTCCCTGGGACTCGCGCCCATCGTCATCCAGCAGATCTTCGACACCATAGAGCAACTGCGCCAGAAGGGGATGACCATCTTCCTGGTGGAGCAGAACGCGAACCAGGCGCTCAAGCTGGCGGATCGCGGCTATGTGCTGGAGAACGGCCGGGTGGTGCTGCAAGACACGGGAGAGGCCCTGCTGGCCAACCCCGCCGTCCGCCAGGCCTATCTCGGCGGCTGAGGATGCAGCAACCATCGTCACCCTTCCCCTGCCGCGCTCCCCGAGCCCGGCAGGGGAACAGCCCCCCGCCGAGGAGCACATTGTGAGCCGTGCGCGGGCGACGCAGGATCAGCACCACTTCTGGCACGATCCCGCCCTGCCCTTCATCGAGGCGCGGGCGGTGCAGGATGGCCGGCGCGTCTGCTATGACAAGCACAGCCACCCCCACTTCTCCATCGGTGCCATCACCGGCGGCCACAGCCACTACCTCAACCAGCGCAGCCTGCAAGAGGTCGGCCGCGGCAGCCTGGTGCTGATGAACCCGGAAGAGGTGCACGCCTGCAATCCCGTCGCTGACCAGCCCTGGTCCTATCTGATGTTCTACATCGACAACCTCTGGTTGCAGCGCCAGCAGGAGGAGGCCGGGCTCGGCAACGCGTTTCGCCCCTTCGACATGACCGCAAGCCGGGATCCCCTGCTCTACCAGGGGCTCTGCCGGCTTCATCGGCAACTGGTGGCGGAGCCGGATCCCCTGGCTCGCGAAGTGGCCTGCCACCTCTTCAGCCGCCAGCTTCTGGCCAGGCTCACCCCGGCCAAGTGGGATGACCGCCCTCCCCGGCACCTGCAGCAAGCCGCCGAGCTGATGCAGGACGAGAGTGCCTGCGCCCTCACCCTGGCACAGCTGAGTGCGGTGGCCGGGCTTACCCCTTCCTACTTCGTGCGTACCTTCAGCCGCCACTACGGCATGACGCCCCACGCCTACCTGCTCGATCAGCGCATTCGCCACGCCCGCACCCTGCTGCGCCAGGGGCAGCCCCTGGCGGAAGTGGCCCTTGCCAGCGGTTTTGCCGATCAGGCCCACTTCCAGCGCCAGTTCAAACGCCGGGTGGCCGCCACCCCGGGCCAGTACAGAGCGCAGCTCGCCCCTCAGGACGAGCGCACCAGATAGGCGGCGCTGAGCAGCAGCAAGAGCGCCATGGCCCGATTGAACCAGCGCAACCGGCGGGGAGAGACCAGCCACCCCTGCAATCGGCTGCCCGCATAGGCCCAGCAGGCGATGGAGCCGAGGCAGATCACCAGATAGATGCCGGTAAAGAGGGCGATCTGGCTCATGCCGCCCGCGATCCCATAGGCTCCCATCCCCATGCTGGCGGCGAGCCAGGCCTTGGGATTGAGCCACTGCATCAAGGCCCCGTACCAGAAAGCGGGGGGTACGCCCTCCACTTCCTCCACCTCGCCGCTGTCCACCAGCAACTGCCAGGCCATCCAGCCGAGAAAGAGCACGCCGCCCCAGTGAATGGCCCCCAGCGCCACAGGCCAGCGGGACAGGGCGCCGCCAAGACCCAGCCCCATCAGCAGGAGCAGCAGGATGAAGCCGAGGGTGGCCCCCACCACGTGGCGCAGGCTGGCCGTGAAACCGTACCGGGCGCCGGTGCCAAGGGCGACCAGATTGACCGGCCCCGGGGAGATGGACATGGCCAGGGCAAACCCGGCCATGGATAACAGCAGACTGAATTCCATGGATGATGCTCGTTCAATTGAGGGAAGCCCGAGCCTACCCGGCCCGGGCGGCCCGATATTGAAGAAAATTGCGATCCCCTGGATGCCGCCCCCATTGCACACTTAGCGCAAACCGCCGCTTGCGGTAAACTGCCCTTCAACCCTCCATTTTCAGGACATCTCAATGGACCAGTTTGCCCATATCAGCGCCCATGATGCCCACCAGAAGCTGAGCGCAGGCGAAGCCCGTCTCGTGGACATTCGCGATCCCCAATCCTTCGAGACGGCCCACGCGGTCGGCGCCTTCCACCTCACCAACGGCACCCTGGTTCGCTTTATGAACGAGGTGGACTTCGATACCCCTGTCATCGTGATGTGCTATCACGGCAACAGCAGCCAGGGGACGGCCCAGTACCTGCTGCAACAAGGCTATGACGAGGTCTATAGCCTGGATGGCGGTTTCGAGGCCTGGCGCAGGGAGTTCCCCATCCAGGCGGGGGACGCATGACAGAGGCGGGTCGTTCCTCCTCGACCGGCATGATCCAGCTGCTGGTGCTGGGTGACGCCCGCATGGCCCAGGCGCTGGTGGATTATCTCGCTACCCTGGGCATTTCGTGCGAGCTGACCCAGTCCGAGCTCGGCGTCTCGGTCTGGCTGGCAGACGAACGGCGCCTCGCCCAGGCCCAGCAGGAGGTCAAACGCTTCCTGAGCGAACCCAATCACCCCCGCTACATGGAGGCCTCCTGGCAATCCGGCCATGCCGATGCCCGGATCGACTACAGCAAGGGGATGACGGATCCGGTCACCGATTTCCTTCACCAGGCGGGCCCCCTGACCCTGGTGGTCATCATCGCCTGCCTGGCCATCTACGCTCTGGATGCCATCGGCCTGCCCATCTTCGACGAGCTCGCCTTCCACCCCACCCTGGCCCAGTTCACCGACTGGCAGGCCTGGCGCTACGTCACCCCGGCCTTCATCCACTTCTCGGTGGTGCACCTGGTGTTCAACCTGTTGTGGTGGTGGTATCTCGGTGGCCAGATAGAGCAGCGCCTCGGCAGCGGCAAGCTGTTCATCCTGCTCATCGTCGGGGCTGCCCTGCCCAATATCGCCGAGTTCTTTGCCAGCGGCCCGCGCTTTGGCGGCCTCTCCGGGGTGGTCTATGCCCTGCTCGGCTACAGCTGGCTGCGAACCAGGCTGCAACCGGATTGCGGCCTCGCCATGCCGCCAGCCCTGATGGGCTTCATGCTGGCCTGGCTGGTGCTCGGCTTCTTGGACATGCTCGGTACCCCCACCGCCAACATGGCCCATTTGGTCGGCCTGCTGGTCGGCCTTGCCCAGGGCTGGCTGGACAGGCACCACAGGCCAGCCTGAGCCGATTTATCATAAAAAAACGCCGCCCCAAGGGGCGGCGTTTTTATTGGTCGGCCGGCTTACTGCTTGAGCAGGCTGGCGTCGGTCACCTTGACCGCGGTACCGCCACTTGCGAAGAAGCTGCCGAACTGGGTCTGCATCTCGGTGGTGACGGCGCCGGTCGGATCGAAGTTCTCGTCCGGTGCCAGCAGCGAGCTGTGACCCCCGGCCACGAAGCGGGCCGCTCTGTGGTTGGCGGCGCCGGTGGCGGTCAGCGGTTGCAGGGCCAGGACCTTGAACAGCGGCTCGGTGCCACCCAGGGGGGCGGTGGCGATGCTGTTCGGGATCACTCGATCCGACAGGCTCAGGGCGCCGTCGCCGACGATTTCGGTGGCAAACAGCGGGAAGTCCGCCGCGATACCGCTCCCCAGGTTGATGGGGTCTGCCGAATCCAGCACCGACTGCGCCGCGAAGCTGTAGCTCTGCAGGGTGCTGGCCGCCGTGGCCTGGGTGGCCGCATCCTGGCTCGGCAGGAACTCGTTGACGAAGCAGGTCGGCACCGCCGTCTTGCAGTTCGGGGCGTAGGCGGTGAAGGCTGCCTTCAGGGCCGCACTGCCAGCGGTCAGCACGCTCATCTGGATGGTCGGGCCGAAAGTCGGCGAGTTCAGCAACAGCGGCGCTATGCCGCCACCCGGCATGGCCAGGCCGCCAGTGTCGAACTTGAACAGGGCGTCTGCCGTCGGGTTGCCAACAGACTGGTTGGCCACCGCCAGCAGGTTGGCCCCCGCGATGGCACCCAGAGAGTGACCCAGGAAGTGTACCTTGAGGCTGCCAGCAGTGCCGATAGCCCCCTTGGCATTTGCCAGCCCCACCGCCAGACGCAGGCCCAGCAGATCCGCCACGCTCTGTTTCAGGTTGTCGCGGGCCACGGTCAGGTAGCTCAGGTTCAGGTAGGGGGTCGGGTTGTCGGAGGTGGTCACCGAGTCCATGCTGCCGGTCAGGGCGAAGCCGCGTTCACCGTGCAACGGATGATCGATCACCACCACGGCCACGTTCTTGCTCGCCTGGGCACCGGCACCAATCTGGCCAAGGGCCAGGGCGTAGGCGTTCTCCTTCACGGAGGTGACGCCGTGCTGATAGATGATCACGTCGGTGATGTTCGCCAGCGGTGCGGCGGCGAAGATCCGCATCGGGACGGACTGCACCTCTTCCAATGCCGGCAGCGGGTTGAAGCGCCCGATATTCATCTCGGGATCCAGCGCCTTGCCGCCGGAGGTGAGGGTCACCCCGATCAACTTGCTCGCCTCCGCCAGCAGCTCGGCCTGGCGGCTCGGATCGGCGATGAGTTCGCCCAGCAGGGCCGGATCCACACCCGCCCCCACCAGGCCGCCGATCACTTCGGCATCCTGGGCCTTCAGGGCGTTCGCGATGGCGTAGAGGCTGGGGATGGCACCGTGCCAGGACTGGGTCTTCGCCTTGTCCCAGGAGCCGGCGGTGGCCGGGGAGGAGAGGAAGTAGGGCAGCTTGACGGTGCCGCTGTAGACGGTGGTGCCCAAGGCCAGATTGTGGAGTGGAGTGCCGTCACCAAAAGCGGCGGCAATCGCATCCTTCTGCTCCTGGGGCAGGAAGTTCTCGGCGTCCAGCTGGGTCAGGAAGGGGCTGCCGCCGCTCACCGACAGGGTATAGGTGCCAGGCAGGCTGGTATTGCCCAGGGCGTCCTGCTTCCACAGAGCGGCGGCGTCCAGGGTCGGGCTCTTGAGCACGGATGCGGCCGCCCCTTTCACCGCCACCAGCACGTCGGCGCCGGACTGGGTACCGAACCAGTCGGAGAAGATCACGTGATCGCTGGTGATGCCGGTGGCAGCCTTGAACAGCCCTTCCTGCAGCGCAATCAGGCCGCTGATGGTCTGCTCCTGGGCGTTGCTGCCGGTGCTGGTCTTGTAGTTGCTGTAGTCGCTCCCCGGTCGCAGGGGGGCACCCGTGCTGTCTTTGAGGGTATCGGTCGCCACTATCATGTAGTAGGAAGAGGGGTTGAGCGGCTTGAGCGGCACCAGATTCAGCTTGCCGGTCGTCTCAGCCACCACGAAGTCCACTCCGTAGGTCAGCACCTTTTTCACGCCGCTCGGACGCAGGGCCGCACTGTCAAACTCCAGCTCCATCAGGTAGAGGGGTGCCACGGAGGCTGCGAATTCAGCAGCGGCCGGCGCCTTGACCTGGATGCCGGAGGCCGTCACCGGCACTATCTGGATCGCCTGGGTAGTCGACCAGCCATCCAGGGTGGAGAGGGCGGACACCGGGTTGGAGAGATCCGCCGTTTCCGTGGAGAATTTCAGGGTACCGTCGGTCGCACGGGCTGCCAGGGCGCTGGGTCGGACTGCATTGGAGCCGCTCAGCAGATAATCGAGATAGCTTGAGGTATCGCCTGTGTTGTCGTCACTGCCACCACAACCGCTCAGCAGCGCACTGACGACGGCCGCGTAAATTAGCTTTTTCTTCATATCCTTATCTCTTTTATGTTGTTATCCATGATGAGCCTGACGGGGTAGGGTTCAAACCCGACCGAATCATATTAACAGCAACGCAACAATTAATAAGCCTCTGGTCAGTCATCTGATCTGATTTTTTTGTGTACACCATCAAGGAATTGGAATTGATTCCCGGTGTCACAGGGTAGCAGCCAGGGTGCATCAACCAGACCCGACCAGAGCCCGATGGGATCCATGGCGCAAAAAGCCGCCCCGATCTCGGCAAAGGGGACGATTTGTCGGTAGAATGGCGCCATTGCTTAAGGAGACCCCCATGATCGACCCGAAAAAACTGGAAGAGATCGCCAAACAGATACACAACGCCCTGCCCCCCGGCATTCGCAGCATGGGTGAAGAGGTGGAGAAAAAGACCCGTCAGGTCTTGCAGGCCCAGCTCAACAAGCTGGATCTGGTGAGCCGCGAGGAGTTCGACGTGCAGACCAAGGTGCTGCTGCGCACCCGGGAGAAGCTGACCGCCCTCGAGGCCAAGCTGGCCCAGCTCGAGCAGCAGCTCGCTGCCAAGGGCGAATGATCCGGCGTGACCCGCCGTAGATAGCACAAACCCCAGCCAGGCTGGGGTTTGTCGTTTTTATGGGGACAACGAGTTTCTCATCCCCCCTTCTCTCGCAAGACGATAAGGGGGCAGATCGACGCTCTGCGGTTGGCCGTGGTCAGATAAACTCGTAGGCATCGCCGAAGATGCGCTCGGGCTCGGCGCCCAGCACCTTGAACTCTTCCCGCGCGGCACCGGCCATCTCGAAGCGGCCCGCCACATAGATGTCGTAGTCATGCAGGCTGACGAAGTCATCCATGATGGCCTTGTGCACCAGCCCGGTCCTGCCGGTCCAGTCGCTCTCGGGCTCCTGCACCACGGGAATGAAGGTCAGCGGCGCATAGTCGCGCTCCCACTGCTGCATCTGCTCCAGCTCGTAGAGCCAGTGCGCCTGGCGTACCCCCCAGTAGAGGAACACCGGACGCTTGCTGCCGCTGCCGATCAGGTATTCCAGGATGGCGCGGGCATAGGAGAAGCCGGTGCCTCCCGCCATCAGGATCAGCGGTCGGGGGGATTCGTCGCGCAGGAACGCCTTGCCGGCGGCCAGCTCGACCTCGATCTCTCCCTGCTCGCGCATGCGGGCCAGCACCTGACCGGCATAGGCATTCTCGGGAGTGGCACCGATCTGCAGCTCCAGCACGCCGGAGCGGGTCGGCGAGTTGGCGATGGAGAAGGGGCGCTTGTCCGAATCGCTCATCACCACCAGCAGATACTGGCCCGGCTTGAAGCTCACCTCCTGCTGCGGCGCCAGCGCCACGTGCCAGATGGTGTCGACATATTCGCGCAGTTCCTCTACGCGGCACTTGATACGTTGCATTCTTGTCCTTGTGAGGGGCCTGCCCGGCCCGCTTCGCTCATGGTTTCACTGTTTTTATGGCGACCAGTTGGTGGTCAGGTCCGTCGAGCATACCCAATTCGGCACGGCAATACCGCACTTTTGCGTCACAATGGCCGCGCCGCATCGGGGATCCCTCAGTCGAGGATCTTCAGCTCGTCCCAGATGGCATCGATCTTCTGCTTTACCGCCTCGTCCTGGACGATGGGCTGACCCCACTCCCGGTTGCTCTCCCCCGGCCACTTGTTGGTGGCATCCAGCCCCATCTTGGAGCCGAGCCCGGAGACCGGCGAGGCGAAGTCCAGGTAGTCGATGGGGGTGTGCTCGATCAGGGTGGTGTCCCGAGCCGGGTCCATCCGGGTGGTGATGGCCCAGATCACGTCCTTCCAGTCGCGGGCGTTGATGTCGTCATCGCAGACGATCACGAACTTGGTGTACATGAACTGGCGCAGGAAGGACCAGACTCCCAGCATCACCCGCTTGGCGTGGCCAGGGTAACGCTTCTTGATGGTCACCACCGCCATCCGGTAGGAGCACCCCTCCGGCGGCAGGTAGAAATCCACTATCTCGGGGAACTGCTTCTGCAACAGCGGCACGAACACCTCGTTGAGCGCCACCCCGAGCACCGCCGGCTCATCGGGCGGACGGCCGGTGTAGGTGCTGTGGTAGATGGCATCCCGGCGCATGGTCATGTGGGTGATGGTGAAGACCGGGAACTCGTCCACTTCGTTGTAGTAGCCGGTGTGATCGCCGTAAGGCCCTTCGGGGGCCATCTCCCCCGGCTCCAGATAGCCTTCCAGCACGATCTCGGCGCTGGCGGGCACTTCCAGATCGCAGCTCAGCGCCTTCACCACCTCGGTACGGCTACCCCGCAGCAGACCGGCAAAGGCGTATTCGGAGAGGCTGTCCGGCACCGGCGTCACCGCGCCCAGGATGGTCGCCGGATCGGCGCCCAGCGCCACCGCCACCGGGAAGCGTTCGCCCGGGTGGGCCTCCTGCCACTCGCGAAAATCGATGGCGCCACCCCGGTGATCCAGCCAGCGCATGATCAGCTTGTTCTTGCCGATCTTTTGCTGGCGATAGATGCCGAGGTTCTGTCGCTTCTTGTAGGGACCGCGGGTGATGGTCAGACCCCAGGTGACCAGGGGCGCCACATCCCCGGGCCAGCAGTGCTGGATGGGGATCTGATCCAGATCCACCGCGTCCCCTTCCAGCACCACCTGCTGACAGGGGGCCGAAGAGAGCCGCTTGGTCGGCATGTTGAGCACCTGCTTGAAGATGGGCAGCTTCTCCATCAGCTCCTTGAGCCCGCGAGGCGGCTCCGGCTCTTTCAGGTAGGAGAGCCAGGTCCCCACCTGGCGCAGGGCGCTGACGTTGGGCTGGCCCATGCCCATGGCAACCCGGTCCGGCGTACCGAACAGGTTGGTCAACACCGGCATGGTGTAGCCCTTGGGATTTTCAAACAGCAGGGCAGGCCCGCCCGCCCGCAGGGTGCGGTCGCTGATCTCGGTCATCTCCAGATAGGGGTCTATCTCGTGACTGATGCGCCTGAGCTGTCCGTTTTGTTCCAACTGCGCGATAAAATCACGCAAGTCCTTGTATTTCATGCAAGTACCCCAGCGGGATCAGGTGGTCCCGCATTATAACCCTGGCGGCGTATCCGGTGTACCCGTATCGAACCTCATGACGGACGAGGCGTGTCGCCGCTCCTGAAGCGTCAGCCGGTTTGCCAATTGACCCAGGAGCCTGGGCTCGTCCATCTGCAACAACAGGCCGGCCACCAGCCCGCCATACTGGTGCTTGCCGAGTTCGGCCAGGAGGAACTGCTGGGCCCCGTCCGGCAAGGGGGAGAGGCGGCTGAGCTGGTGCAGGGCGGGGACCATCAGGCGGCTGTTCTGGCTGGCGGCGATCAGCAGATCGCTCGCCTCCTGCCCTGAATAAAAGCGGGAAATGGTGTGCAGTGCAGTCAGGCTATCGTGATCCACTGGCTGACGCCACAGCTTGAGGTAGAGTGCCGTCTCCCCGGTCTGTTCGATGAAGTGCAGCAGCAACTGGTTGTCCGGCAGGAAGAGATTGAGGGCGGCAAGCCGCTGCGCCTCCCGACGCAGCACGGATACCGGCTGCCGATCGAGCACCGCCAGCAGGGCCTGCTGCTGCTGTGCCAGCTCGGGATTGCGGCTGTAGTAGACCTGCTTGAAGTCGAAGCGATCCTGCTCCAGCAACTGGCGATAGTTGTCCTGCCAAGCCAGCTGCTGCCAGTGGCTCAGCACCAGCCGGGCCTCGGCGGGGAAGTCATAGGCGGGTAGCTGCACCAGGAAACCGTCCACCTTCCCTTCCACCAGCCATTGTGGCGCCTTGGCCGCTTGTGCCCGCACCCAGGCCAGCAGCGCCGGGCTCGGTGCGCCCGATGACTTGAGCTCACCCAGCAACTGGAACAACAGGAACTCCCGCTGCCCCATCGACAGGGTCTCGAGCAACGAGTCCATGGCATCAAACTGCCCGAGCGCCATGCGGCCGTCCAGGTACGCCCGATGCCCCTCCAGTCCCTCGTCCGCCACCAGGGGAGCCTGCAATTGCGGCGGGGAATCGGCATGCACCGGGGCCGCCAGCCACAACCAACCCATCCATATGAACAACACCAGCTTCATGACGTCCCTTTCCTTGTGACATCGAGGCTTCATACTACTAAGCCAGCCGTGAAATAGATAAACAAAAACCGCGACCTGGGCCGCGGTTTTGTCATTGAAGAGGCTGTTACTTCTGTTGACGCTTCATGGAGTCGAAAAACTCGTCGTTGGTCTTGGTCGCAGCCAGCTTGTCGATGAGGAACTCGATGCTGTCGATCTCGCCCATGGGGTGAATGATCTTGCGCAGGATCCACATCTTCTGCAGCTCGTCCGGTGCGGTCAGCAGCTCTTCCTTGCGGGTGCCGGAGCGGGTGATGTCGATGGCCGGGTAGACGCGCTTCTCGGCAATCTTGCGCGAGAGGTGCAGTTCCATGTTGCCGGTACCCTTGAACTCTTCGTAGATGACTTCATCCATCTTGGAGCCGGTATCGATCAGCGCGGTGGCGATGATGGTCAGGCTGCCGCCCTCTTCGACGTTGCGCGCCGCACCGAAGAAACGCTTCGGACGGTGCAGGGCGTTGGCGTCCACACCACCGGTCAGCACCTTGCCGGAAGACGGGATGACGGTGTTGTAGGCGCGGGCCAGACGGGTGATGGAGTCCAGCAGGATCACCACGTCCTTCTTGTGCTCGACCAGACGCTTGGCCTTCTCGATCACCATTTCGGCGACCTGGACGTGACGGGAGGCCGGCTCGTCGAAGGTGGAGGCGATGACTTCGCCCTTCACCATCCGCTGCATCTCGGTCACTTCTTCCGGACGCTCGTCAATCAGCAGCACGATCAGCTCACAATCCGGGTGGTTGTAGGCGATGCTCTGGGCGATGTTCTGCAGCAGCATGGTCTTACCGGCCTTGGGCGGTGCAACGATGAGACCGCGCTGGCCCTTGCCGATCGGGGATGCCAGATCCAGTACACGGGCGGTGATGTCTTCGGTGGAACCGTTGCCACGCTCCATGCGCAGACGCTCGTTGGCGTGCAGGGGAGTGAGGTTTTCAAACAGGATCTTGTTGCGGGAGTTTTCCGGACGGTCGTAGTTGACGTCGTTGACCTTGAGCAGGGCGAAATAGCGCTCGCCCTCTTTCGGCGGCCGGATCTTGCCGGAAATAGTATCGCCGGTACGCAGGTTGAAGCGGCGGATCTGGCTCGGGGAGACATAGATGTCATCCGGACCAGCGAGATAAGAGCCGTCTGCACTGCGCAGGAAACCGAAACCGTCGGTCAGGATTTCCAGCACACCGTCGCCAAAGATATCCTCGCCGCCCTTGGCGTGCGCCTTGAGGATTGCAAAGATAATGTCTTTCTTGTGCGCCCGAGCCAGATTTTCCAACCCCATGGATTCGCCAAGCTGGACCAGCTCGGACACAGGAGTGTTCTTAAGTTCAGTCAGATTCATAGTGGTGAAAGTCTGTAAGCAAGGATTGAAATGAGGAGACAGTCTGCTGGATTGATGCTGATCGGATTTGACTTGCCAGGCTGGTAGTTAAGCAAAGAGTCAGGCAAAAAGGTTAGCAAACGAGCGATAAACTAGCACCAATCAGGGTAAGCGTCTAGGTGATAAAACACAAGGAGCGCATTATTGCAATGCGCTCCTTCTTGATTATTACAGGTTGCCGTCCAGGAACTCTTTCAGTTGGGTCTTGGACAGGGCGCCGACCTTGGTCGCTGCCACTTCACCATTCTTGAACAGCAGCAGGGTCGGGATACCACGAATGCCGTACTTGGGCGGAGTGTCGGCGTTATGATCGATGTTCAATTTCGCCACGGTCACGCGACCTTCATATTCCTGAGCAACTTCGTTCAGGATCGGGGCAATCATCTTGCACGGTCCACACCATTCGGCCCAGAAATCGACCAGAACAGGGCTGTCGGCGTTGATTACATCGGCCTCGAAGCTGGCATCGCTCAGCTGAACAATCTTGTCACTCATCTCCAACTCCAGTCAGTAATTAAGGCTTTATTGATGGTTCAACAAAGGCAATAGTTGCCCTATTTGAAATGATCCTGTTTATTATTGCAAGCCTAACCTGATAACCTACCGCCATGAGCAAAACACATCTAACGACCGAAAAATTCGCCCAAATGGGCCTCGAACCCGAAGTTCTGGCTGGTCTGGAATCAAAGGGATTTCACTATTGTACGCCCATCCAGGCACTCTCCCTGCCCCTGCTGGTTGAAGGTCATGACCTCGCCGGTCAGGCCCAGACGGGGACCGGTAAAACCCTGGCTTTCCTGGCGGCGACATTCAACTATTTGCTGACCCATCCGCTGACCAGGCCGCGCCTCGTCAACCAGCCCCGCGCCATCATCATGGCCCCGACCCGGGAGCTGGCCGTCCAGATCTATAACGATGCAGAGAGCATGTCCACCTCCACTGGGCTCAAGCTCGGTCTCGCCTATGGTGGCGAAGGCTACGACAAGCAACTGGCCGTGCTGGAACAGGGCGTCGACATCCTGATCGGCACCACGGGTCGCATCATCGACTACTTCAAGTCCAAGGTCATCGATCTCGGCAACATCCAGGTCGTGGTACTGGACGAAGCGGATCGCATGTTCGATCTGGGCTTCATCAAGGACATCCGTTTCCTGTTCCGCCGCATGCCCCCCGCCACCGAGCGTCTGAGCATGCTGTTCTCCGCCACCCTCTCCCTGCGGGTGCAGGAGCTGGCCTATGAACACATGAACCACCCGGAACATGTGCAGGTCGAACCGGAACAGATGACCGGCGTGCGGATCAAGGAGGAGCTCTTCTACCCCTCCAACGAAGACAAGATGTTGTTGCTGCTCTCCCTGATGGAAGAGGAGTGGCCCGAGAAAGCCATCGTCTTCGCCAACACCAAGCACGTCTGTGAAGACGTTCACGCCTGGCTGGAGAACGACGGCCACCGCGTCGGCCTGCTGACTGGCGACGTGCCGCAGAAGAAGCGGATGAAAATCCTGGAAGAGTTCACCAAGGGCACCCTGGATATCCTGGTCGCCACCGACGTGGCCGCCCGTGGTCTGCACATCCCCGACGTGACCCACGTCTTCAACTACGACCTGCCCGACGATGCCGAAGACTATGTCCACCGCATCGGTCGTACCGGCCGCGCCGGCAGAAGCGGTCACTCCATCAGCCTGGCCTGTGAAGACTATGCCTTCAACCTGCCGGCCATCGAGGAGTACATCCACCACCCCATCCCGGTCAGCAAGTATGACCGCGAGGCGCTGCTGGATGACGTCACCGCGCCAAAACGGGTGTTCCGCAACCGCCAGCCGGTGAACCGCAACATGCGGGATCGCCAGGGCGGTGGCAACAGCAACAACCGTCGTCGTCCCCCCCGCAAGAACTGAGGGATCGGCCAAGTTGCACAACTCGCCTCTCTATGCCGCCATCGACCTCGGCTCCAACAGCTTTCACATGCTGGTGGTGCGCGAGGTCGCCGGTGCCCTGCGCACCGTCACCAAGGTCAAGCGCAAGGTACGCCTCGCCGCGGGCCTCGATGCCGATTTTCGCCTCAACCGTGCCGCCATGGAGCGGGGCTGGGATTGTCTGCGCCTCTTCTCCGAGCAGTTGCAGGACATCCCGTCCGACAACATCCGGGTAGTGGGCACCGCCACCCTGCGCCTGGCCACCAACGTCGACGAATTCATCAGCGAAGCGGAACGGGTGCTCAACCACAGCATCGAGATCATCTCGGGCGAGGAAGAAGCCAAGACCATCTATGAAGGTGTCTCCTGGACGTCGGCAGGGGAAGGCAACCGGCTGGTGATCGACATCGGCGGCGCCAGCACCGAGCTGGTGATCGGCGAGCAGAGCGAAGCCAAGCTGCTCAACAGCCTGCACATGGGCTGCGTCACCTGGCTCAACAACCACTTCGGTGATGGCGAGCTCTCCGAGGCGCGCTTCAACCAGGCCATTGCCGCCGCCAAGGCGGTACTGGAGAAAGTGGCTGCGGACTACCGTGTCCTCGGCTGGCGCACCTGCGTCGGCGCCTCCGGCACCGTCCAGGCACTGCAGGAGATCATGCTGGCCCAGGGCAAGAGCGAGCGGGTCACCCTGCCCAAGTTGCAAGAGCTGATGGGTCAGGCCATCGCCTGCGGCAGACTCGATAAGTTGCAGCTCGAAGGGCTGGCGGCCGAACGGCTGACCGTGTTCCCCTCCGGTCTCGCCATCCTGATCGCCATCTTCGAGACCCTCGACATCGAGAGCATGACCCTGGCGGGTGGTGCACTGCGTGAAGGGCTCATCTACGGCCTGCTCGGCAACAATCACGACTGTGATGCCCGGGATCGCACCGCCGACAGCCTGATCAGCCGCTACCAGCTCGACAAGGAGCACGCCGAGCGGGTCCGCGACACCGCCATCGAGGCGTTCACCCAGTTGCAGCCGGCCTGGCGCCTCTCCAAGCGCTACGGTCGCCCGATCCTGCGCTACGCAGCCCTGCTGCACGAAATCGGTCTGTGCATCGAGTACAAGAAGGCGCCGCAGCACGCCGCCTACATCATCGACAACATCGACATGCCGGGCTTCACCCCCGCGCAGAAGAAGCTGCTGTCGGCCCTGCTGTTCAACCAGCGGGATGAATTCAAGCTGGAGCCGCTGGAGAAACAGGGCGCCGTCACCGGTCGCCAGGCGATCCGGTTGGCCCGTATCCTGCGCATCTCCCTCATCCTCTGCATGCGCCGGACCCAGGGCACTGTGCCCAGGTTCATGCTGCAAGCCGATGAAGATGCCCTGACCCTGACCCTGCCCAAGGGTTGGCTGGACGAGCATTACCTGCGCGCCAGCGAGCTGCGCCTCGAGGTGGAGCGCCAGCAGAAGATGGGCTGGTCCACCCGGCTGCTGGAAGCCTGAGGCGCACACCCCATGGCCGATTACCAACCCGTCAGCTGTGACCTGTACGACTGGCTGGAGATCGCCGCCAGCTGGCAACTGCCCGTCACGATCACCGACCGGGATGGACGAACCTGGGCGGACAGGATCCGCACCATAGAAGCCAGCGACGGAGTCGAATATCTGCTGCTGGAGCGCGCTGAGCGCCTCAGCCTGGCGGACCTGGCGACCCTGGAACTCGTCTGGCAAGGGGAAGAAAAGCGGATCCACTTCGCCCCACCCCGCAGCCAATGAATAGCAAGAGGGCCAACCTGATCAGGTTGGCCCTCTTCGTTTGACGCTCAGACTCCCTGCCAGTCGCCACTCAACTCGCCAGCGCCGCCATCACATAGACGTCGAAGCGGTTGCTCTTGGTCTCGATGGCCATGCTGGGCTTGTGCTCGTTGAGCCAGCCCGCATAGTCGGGCCGCTTCACCACCACCCGCTTGTCAGCCATCCTGAGCGCCGCCGGCAGCAGGGCATCCGCGTCGAGATCCGCCCCCACCAGGGACTGGAACACCCGCATCTCTTTTTTCACCAGCGCCGACTTCTGCTTGTGGGGGAACATGGGGTCCAGGTAGATGACCTCCGGCCGCTCGGTCAGCGCCAGCAGGGTTTCCACCGCCGGGCCTTGCAGCAGTTGCATCCGCTCGCGCACCCAGGGGCCTATCTCGGGATCCTGCCCCGCCCGGGTCAGACCGTCCTGGAGCAGGGCAGCCACCACGGGGCTGCGCTCAATAAGCGTCACCTTGCAACCGAGGGAGGCGAGCACGAAGGCATCGCGCCCGAGCCCGGCGGTGGCATCCACCACGGTCGGCATGGCTCCCGACTTCAATCCCACCGCCTTGGCGATGGACTGGCCGCGCCCGCCACCGAACTTGCGCCTATGGGCCACCGCCCCTTCCACGAAGTCCACATAGACGGCCCCCAGCTTGGGTTCGTCCAGCTTGCGCAGCTCCAACCGCAATTCGGTCAGCACCAGGGCGAAAGGAGCGGGAAACGCCACGTCGGCAAGGCGCTGGCGCAGGGCGTCGAGCTCGCCATCGCGGGCGGGCACTTCACTGAAAACCTGAATATGGGGCATAACATGGACTCATCACGGCGCAGAAGCCGGCATGATAGCAGAAGCGGGGGGTCAGCTCACCGTGGTCAGATTCGCCAGGTTCATTCCCTGACGGTTGAGACTCAGGTACTCGGTCAGATCGTCGAAGGGCAGCGGGCGGCTGAGCAGATACCCCTGGGTGAAGGCGCACCCCTTCTGGCAGAGGAAGTTGAGCTGCTCTCGGGTCTCCACCCCTTCGATCACCACCTGCATGCCGAGGTTGTGCACGATGTTGATGATGCCGTCGAGCAGCAGGCGGTCCTGCTCGTTGAAGGGGATGTGGCGCACGAAGGAGCGATCGATCTTCACCAGATCCACCGGGAAGGTACGCAGGTAGTTCAGTGCCGAATAGCCGGTGCCGAAGTCGTCGATGGCCAGGTTGCAGCCCGCCTCGCGCAGGGCATCGATCCGCACCCTGTGCTGATCGCTGGTCTCCATCAGCAGGGATTCGGTGATCTCGATGATGATGTCCGCCGGATCCAGCTCGAAGTGGCGGATCACCCTGAGCCACTCGTTGGCCTCCGGGTCTATGGTCTGGAACTCCAGGGTGGAGCGGTTGATGGACATCTGCAGATCCGGGAAGCCGGACTGCTGCAATCTGGCCAGATCCCGGCAAGACTGCCACAGCACCAGGGCACCCAGCCCCTGGATGAGCCCCGCCTCTTCCGCCAGCGGGATGAAATCCGCCGGTGAGACCTGACCCCAGTGGGGGTGATACCAGCGCACCAGGGCCTCCAGCTTGGCGACCCGGCCGCTGCGGTTGTCCCAGATGGGCTGGTAGGCCATGGTCAGCTGGCCCAGCTTGATGGCCTCCGCCAGATCGTGCTGCATCTGGTGGCGCTGGCTCACCTCTTCCCGCATGGAGGCGTTGTAGGTGCCGAGGGGGCGTCCCTGGCGCTTGGCGACGAACAGGGCCTGCTCGGCATTGCGCAAGAGCTCGTCGCTGTCGCCGCCGTCATTGGGACAGAGGGTGATCCCCAGGGTGGCGGTCACATAGAGGTGCTGGTTGGCCAGCATGAAGGGACGGGCAAAGCCGCCGATCACCTGCTTGGCAAACACCTCGGCCTGACGGCGGTTGACGATGCCGGGCACCAGGAAGGCAAACTCGTCGCCGCCGATGCGGGCCACCAGGTCCTCGGTGCGCACCCGGCTCACCAGCCGATCCGATACTTCCCGCAGCAGGGCGTCGCCCACATGGTGATCCATGCTGTTGTTGACCGCCTTGAAGTTGTTGAGGTCGAGCACCATGAGGGCGAAGCGCTCCCCCCGCTCGCAGAAGCGGGCCAGACAGCGACCGAACAGCCAGCGGTTGGGCAGGCCGGTGAGGTTGTCGTAGTTGGCCTGGGCGGCGATCTTCTGCTCCGCCAGCTTGGTCTGGGAAAGATCGCTGAAGATGGCGATGTACTGACTGATCTTGCCCCCTTCCCGCACGGCGCTGATCATCAGCTGCTGGGGATAGAGCTTGCCGTTCTTGCGCTTGTTCCACACCTCCCCACGCCAGATCCCCACCCGCTCCAGGGCGTGGTACATGTCCGCATAGAAGGTCTGATCGTGCAGTCCGGACTTGAGCATGCTGGGCCGCTGGCCACACGCCTCCTCCTCGCTGTAACCGGTGATCTTCTCGAAGGCCGGATTGACCGAGATGATGCGACTGTCGGCATCGCACACCAGAATGGCTTCGGAGAGGTTGTCATAGACCCGGTGGGAGAGCTTGAGCTGCTCCGCATGGCGCCTGATGGGATCGATGTTCTCCAGCACCACCATGAGATAGTCGGGGTGCATCTGCTCGTTGCGGATCAGGGTCACCGTCACCCGCCCCCACAGGACGGTCCCATCCCGATGGAGATAACGCTTCTCCTGAGTAAACGCGGGACGCTCTCCCCGCTTGAGGGCGTCGTAGAGCGCAATGCTGGTCTGCCAGTCGTCCGGATGGTTGATTTCGGCGACGGTGAGCTGTTGCAGCTCCTCCTGGCTGTAGCCGAGCATCTTCTCGATGGCCGGGTTCGCCCAGAGGATCTTGCCGCCCAGATCCACCTTGCCGATGCCCACGGGCGCATGGGACATCATGGTGTCCAGGAAGTGGTGATGTTCCGGTTGCGCCGGCTGCTCCTGGCTCTGGCGCTGCTGATACATCAGCGCCAGTTCACGACCGGCGAGCGGGGCCAGCAGACGCAGCAGGCCCACTATCTTCTCCATTCTCGGCATGGCCCGCTTGAACATGACGCTGCACAGGCCGATGGTCTCTCCCTCGGCGTTCTTGAGCGCGACGCCGGCATAGGCTCTCACCTCGCAGCGCTCCAGCACGGCGGCGTGGGGGAACAGCTGGCGGGTGCGATCACTGAACCAGGCTTCACCCTGTTGCATGGCGATCTCCCCCGGAGTGTCGGCGAGGGGGAAGCTGTAGGAGTTGATGTCGAGGGAGGCGGGATAGGCGGCATGCACGGTAAAGAACAGACCCGCCTGATCCTTGCCGGACACCAGGACGAAGTCAGCCCCCACCGCGTTGGCGATTTCACTCACAAAGGCATCAAAATATCCCTGACCACTCGAATGAGACAGGCTGGAGATGATTTGATAGACAGACTCGAGTGCTCGCCTCATGGCAAGGTTCTTTCTCTCCCTGGAAGGTAGAACCCGACTCTACTGAAGAGGCGGGGACAGTGCAAACATGCACTCCGCAAGATATTAAAAAGGCTTGGAAAAAGGGACCAAAAGGTCCCTTTTTCTATCAAAAATCACGTTTCGATCCCACTATGCCGCAAATGTGTACCTGCTTGAAGCTCCCGCAGTGGCGCGGCAGCTCATCCAATCGAGGCTCACTGTGGCGGCGGGACCTCACGCGGCGATACCGCTGTGACGCAGCAGCGCATCCACCTGGGGCTCCCGGCCACGGAAGGCACGGAACAGCTCCATCGGCTCCCTGGAGCCGCCCTTTTCCAGAATGTTCTTCAGGAAGGAGTGGCCCGTGGCCGGGTTGAAGATCCCCTCCTCCTCGAAGCGGGAGAAGGCGTCGGCAGAGAGTACCTCGGCCCACTTGTAGCTGTAGTAGCCCGCCGCGTAGCCGCCCGCGAAGATGTGGGAGAAGCTGTGCTGGAAGCGGTTGAACGCCGGAGGCGTCATCACGGCGACCTGGCTGCGCACCTCATCCAGCAGCGCAGGGATCTGATCCGCGCTGGCCGGGTCAAACTCCTGGTGCAGACGGAAGTCGAACAGGGCGAACTCCAGCTGGCGCAGCATCTGCATCGCCGCCTGGAAGTTGCGGGCGGTCAGCATCTTCTCCAGCAGATCAGCGGGCAGCGGCTCCCCGGTCTCGTAATGGCCGGAGATGAAGGCCAGCGCCTCGGATTCCCAGCACCAGTTCTCGAGGAACTGGCTAGGCAGCTCCACCGCATCCCAGGCCACGCCGTTGATGCCGGCCACACCGGCCACATCGATGCGGGTCAGCATGTGGTGAATGCCGTGGCCGAACTCGTGGAACAGGGTGACCACTTCGTTGTGGGTGAACAGGGCCGGTTTGCCGTCCACCGGGCCGTTGAAGTTGCAGGTCAGGTAGGCCACCGGCTTTTGCAGGGAGCCGTCCTGACGGTAGCGGCGACCCAGGCAGACATCCATCCAGGCGCCGCCCTGCTTGTGCTCGCGGGCATAGAGATCCAGGTAGAAGCTGCCGCGCAGCTCGTCATCGGCGTCAAAGATGTCGTAGAAGCGCACGTCCGGGTGCCAGGTGTCGATGCCGAGACGCTCGCGCACCTTCATGCCGAACACCCGCTTGACCACCTCGAACAGCCCCTTCACGACCCGACCGGCGGGGAAGTAGGGACGCAACTGCTCATCAGAGACCGAAAACTTGTGCTGTTTGAGCTTTTCTGCGTAATAGGCAAGATCCCAGGCCGCCAGTTCGTCCTGACCGTGCTGCTCGGCGGCAAAGGCGCGGATCTCCTCCAGCTCCGCCTTGCCTTGGGGCAGGGACTTGGCAGCCAGGTCGGTGAGGAAGTCCACCACCTGCTCCGGCTTGTCCGCCATCTTGGTCGCGAGGGAGAGCTCGGCATAGTTGGCAAAGCCCAGCAGTCGGGCCAGCTCCCGGCGCAGGGTGAGCAACTCGGTCATGATGGCGGAGTTGTCCCACTTGCCGGCGTTGGGGCCCTGGTCGGAGGCGCGGGTGGTGAAGGCCTCATACAGCTCGGCACGCAGGGCGCGGCTGTCGGCGTACATCATCACCGGCAGGTAGGAGGGGATGTCCAGGGTGAACAGCCACCCCTCCTTGCCCTTGAGTTCGGCCATCTGGCGCGCGGCAGCCTGGGCGCTCGCGGGCAGACCGGCCAGCTCGGCCTCGTCGGTCACCAGCTTGTACCAGCCCTGGGTCGCGTCCAGCACGTTGTTGCTGAAACGGGAGGCGAGCTCGGAGAGGCGGGCCTGGATCTCGCCGTAGCGCTGCTGCGCCTCGGCAGGTAGACCGATGCCGGAGAGGCGAAAATCGCGCAGGGTGTTCAGGATCTCCTTGCGCTGGGCATCATCCAGCCGGGGGAAGTCATCGCTCTCGGAGAGGGCCAGATAGGCTTGATAGAGCCCTTCATGCTGACCGACATAGGTCTGGAATTCGGAAAGCAGCGGCAGGCAGGCATCGTGAGCCGCTCGCAGCGCCTCGCTGTTCTGCACGGCATTGAGGTGGCTGATGGGGGACCAGATCCGGGAGAGGCGGTCGTTGACCTCTTCCAGCGGGGCGATCAGGCTGTCCCAGGTGTGAGGCTCCTTCTGGGCCAGCACATCCTCAATCTTCTGTTTGCAATCGGCGATGGCCTGCGTCACGGCAGGTTGCACCTGATCGGGCTGGATCTGGCTGAAGGGAGGCAGCGAGTCCATTGTCAGCAAAGGGTTAGTCATCTGCGGTACCTCTAAATGCTCTGCAGCCCCTGCCGTCCAGAAGCCTGCTTGGACCATCTAAGATGTAGGCAGAAACCCCATTTATCAAGCCTTTGCCGCCAAGAGACGGGCATGTTGCCCACTTTTTCAGGCATTTTGTTCATAAAACCAGCATTTCATCTACCAGAGACGACAATGCCGGCCCGAGGGCCGGCATTGTGAGGGCATGGACACTCCCCGCCTCAGCGTCGGGCGTCCTCTTTCAACCACTGGGCGACCCGCTTGGCGAAGTAGGTGAGGATGCCATCGGCCCCGGCCCGCTTGAAGCAGAGCAGGGATTCCATCACGCACTCCTTCTCCTTGAGCCAGCCATTCTGGATCGCCGCCATGTGCATGGCGTACTCGCCGCTCACCTGATAGGCGAAGGTCGGCACGCCGAACTGATCCTTCACCCGGCGGATGATGTCCAGGTAGGGCATGCCCGGCTTGACCATGACGCTGTCCGCCCCTTCGGCGATGTCGAGGGCCACTTCGTGCAGGGCTTCGTTGCCGTTGGCCGGATCCATCTGGTAGGTGGCCTTGTTGCTCTTGCCGAGGTTGGCGGCGGAGCCCACCGCATCGCGAAACGGGCCGTAGTAGTGGGAGGCGTACTTGGCGGAGTAGGCCATGATCTGCACGTTGACGAAGCCATTCTCCTCCAGCGCGGCGCGGATGGCACCGATGCGGCCGTCCATCATGTCGGACGGGGCCACCATGTCGGCCCCGGCGGCGGCATGGGAGAGCGCCTGCTTCACCAGGATCTCGGTGGTGATGTCGTTCTGCACATAGCCTTCGTCATCGATGATGCCGTCCTGGCCATGGGTGGTGAAGGGGTCGAGCGCCACATCGGTGATGACCCCGAGCTCCGGGAAGCGAGCCTTGAGGGCACGGGTCGCCCGCTGGGCCAGGGCATCCGGGTTGTAGGCCTCTTCCGCCATCAGACTCTTTCTCTCCAGCGGCGTCACCGGGAACAGGGCCACCGCCGGCACACCCAGGGCCACCAGTTCGGCGGCCTCTTCGAGCAGCAGATCGATGGAGAGCCTGTCCACCCCCGGCATGGAGGCAACGGCCTCTCGCTGACCCTCTCCCTCCAGCACGAACACGGGATAGATGAGATCGTCGACGGTCAGTACGTTCTCGCGCACCAGGCGGCGGCTGAAGTCATGTTTGCGCACCCGGCGCAGGCGACGGCCCGGGAAGGCCCCCGGAAGAGTTGTGGCCATGAATCACTCCAAAAGCGGAAGTTGGAAGAATGCGGCGGAGGTGGCCCGGGTATGGGCCAGCAAGGCCTCGGGCGCTTCACCACGGCAGGCCGCCACCACCTGGGCGATGTGCGGCAAAAAAGCGGGTTCGTTGCGTTTGGGTCTGGGTTTCAGATCCCGCGGCACCAGGTAGGGGGCGTCTGTCTCTATCATCAGGCGACCCGCCGGAATGCGGGCCACTTGCTCGCGCAGCAGCTGGCCACGGCGCTCGTCACAGAGCCAGCCGGTCACCCCGATATGCAGCCCCAGCGCCAGGCACTCGTCCAGCTCGGCGTCGGAGCCGGTGAAGCAGTGCAGCACGGCCCCCGGCAGGCGGGGCAACCAGGGGCGCAGGATCTCGACGAATTTGTCATGGGCATCGCGGCAGTGGAGAAACACCGGCATCCCGAGATCGGCGGCGAGCGCCAGCTGGGCGTCAAACACCGCGTCCTGCACCGGACGGGGGGAGAAGTCCCGGTTGTAGTCGAGACCGCACTCGCCGATGGCCACCACCTGGGGCAGGGCCGCCAGTTCGCGCAAGGCGGGCAGGGTCGCCTCATCGACGCTTTTGGCATCGTGGGGATGTACCCCGGCGGTGGAGAAGCAGTAACCGGGCCAGCGGGCGGCCAATGCGGCGCTCTCGCGGCTGCCGGCCAGATCGGTGCCGGTCAGGATCAAGGCTTCCACCCCGGCGGCGCGCGCGCGTTCCACCAGGTCGGCCTGTTCGCCGGCGAACTGGCTGCTGGTCAGGTTCAAACCGATGTCGATCATGGAGTCAGGGGTTCCGGACAAACGAGGTGCATATCAGGCATTTGAAAACCATCTACTCGATGGGGCCTTACCATACGCCTCGAACGGATGCATGAAAAGAGGAAGGGAGCCTCAGCTCCCCTCTTCCGTTTGTTGCTGCTCCTCGTCCTCTTTCTTCACGTAGAAGCGGGCGAAGAACAGACCTATCTCCCACAGGCCCCACATGGGGATCGCGAGCAGGGTCTGGGAGAAGACATCGGGCGGCGTCAGCAACATACCGACCACGAAGACCCCGACGATGACGTAAGGGCGCTTCTCCTTCAGGCTCCTGGGGGTGGTCACCCCGGTCCAGCAGAGCAGTATGGTGGCCACCGGGATCTCGAACGCCACCCCGAACGCGAAGAACAGGGTCAGCACGAAGTCCAGGTAGCTGGCGATGTCGGTCGCCACCGTCACCCCGGCGGGGGCGGTACTGGTGAAGAAACCGAACACCAGGGGGAACACCACGTAGTAGGCAAACGCCATGCCGGCGTAGAACAACACGGCACTGGAGGCGACCAGCGGCATGATGAGACGCCGTTCATGCTGGTACAGACCGGGGGCAATGAAGGCCCAGGCTTGGTAGAGCAGATAAGGGATCGCCACGAAGAAGGAGACCACCAGGGTCAGCTTGATGGGCGTGATGAAGGGGGTCGCCACATCCGTCGCTATCATGCTGGTCCCTTCCGGCAGCTGGCTGAGCAGCGGCTGGGCCACGAAGTCGTAGATGTTGTTGGAGAAGTAGATCAGCGCAATGAACACCAGCAGAATGGCGGTGATGGAACGCAGCAGGCGCGTTCTCAGCTCCACCAGATGGCTGATGAGGGGTTGTTCTGCCTGACTCATGGCTTACCCTCCCCCTTGGCTGCGGACTCGCTGGCGGGCACTGGCTCGCTCTCTCGCTGACTGTTGACCGGTGGCACCTCTGAGGTCACGGGCACCGAGGCCGCCACCGGAATGGCTGGCTCGGCCTGGGCGGGCTCCCGAGGCGGGCGGATCTCGTTCTCCCCCTGATAGGGACGATTCACCGACTGGGCGGCCGCTTTCAACTGCTCGATGGATTCCTGCAGCTCGGGGCTCAGGTTGTTCATCTGCAACCGTTCGGCCTTCTTCAGATCGTTGTGCAGATCCTGCAACTTGAGCTCCTGTTCCAGCTCGGCCTTGACCGAGTTGGCGGTGCTGCGGATCAGCCTTATCCAGTGGCTGGCGGTGCGGATCGCAACCGGCAACCGCTCGGGACCCAGCACCACCAAGGCGACGACGCCGATGACGACCAGCTCCCAAAAACCGATGTCGAACATGGCTTAGGCCTGATCTTTGTCTTTCTGCTTGGCGGCTTCGGCGTTGCTGGCCGTCTCGTTCAACTGCTTGGTCGGGAACTCGGCATCTTTCTGCTCGGGTTTGGTGTCGGCCGGCTCATCGGAGAGCGCCTTCTTGAACCCCTTGACCGCCGCGCCCAGATCGCCGCCGATACCGCGCAATTTCTTGGTGCCGAACAACAGCACGACGATGACTGCGATGATCAACAACTGCCAAATACTGATACCACCCATGACTTTCTCTCCGGATAGGCGCCCGATGGCGCAGGTTATTTAATGGGAACGGGTTCGCAACCAACCCAGCAGCCAGCATAACCCGGCGCCGGCGAGGCTGATTTGTCCCCACTCAATGTGTTGTTTCTGGGTCAGCAAGAATACACCCGCGAGCAGCAGGCTGGCTCCAACCCCTAAGAGGTAGCGGGCTTGCCCCTGACGGCGACTGTGGCGACGGAAATCGGCAAACATCTGGTCGAAGTGGTGCTGCTGATGGCGGGCCTGACGCAGGGTCTCATAGACCAGCTCCGGCAGCTCCGGCAGTTTCTCCGCCCAGAACGGCGCCTTCTCCTTGATGGCATTCCACACCGCCTTGGGGCCGACCTGCTCGTGCATCCAGTTTTCCAGATAGGGCTTGGCGGTCTGCCACAAATCCAGCTGGGGATAAAGCTGGCGACCCAGCCCTTCCACATAGAGCAGGGTCTTTTGCAGCAGCACCAGTTGCGGCTGCACCTGCATGTTGAAGCGACGGGCGGTGTTGAACAGATTGAGCAGCACGTGGCCGAAGGAGATCTCGGAGAGCGGTTTCTCGAAGATGGGCTCCAGCACGGTGCGGATGGCGAACTCGAACTCGTCCACCTTGGTATCGGGCGGTACCCAGCCAGACTCCACGTGCAGCTCGGCCACACGGCGGTAGTCGCGGTTGAAGAAGGCGAGGAAGTTCTCCGCCAGGTAGCGCTTGTCTTCCCGGTTGAGGGTGCCGACGATGCCGCAGTCGATGCCGATCCAGAGCGGATTCTCGGGGTGTTCGAAAGAGACGAAGATGTTGCCCGGGTGCATGTCGGCGTGGAAGAAGCTGTCGCGGAACACCTGGGTGAAGAACACCTCCACTCCGCGCTCGGCCAGCAGCTTCATGTTGGTGCCGTTGGCTTCCAGCGCGGCAATGTCGGAGACCGGAATGCCGTAGATACGCTCCATCACCAGCACCTGCTCACGGCAATGGTCCGTGAACACCTCGGGCACATAGAGCGCCTCGGAACCGGTGAAGTTGCGGCGCAGCTGGATGGCGTTGGCCGCTTCGCGCATCAGGTTGAGCTCGTCGAGTATGGTCTTGCGATACTCCTCCACCACCTCGACGGGGCGCAGTCGTCCGCTCTGGGGCACGAAACGGGCCACCAGACGGGCCAGGGCCTGCATCAGGCGCAGGTCGGCCTCGATGACCGGCTCGATATCGGGACGGATCACCTTGATGACGATCTCGCGGCCGTTCTCCTTCAACCGGGCGGTGTGCACCTGGGCGATGGAGGCGGATGCCAGCGGCGTCTCGTCGAACTCATCGAACAGCGTCTCGACGGGGCAACCTAGGCTCTCTTCTATCTGGCGACGGGCGGCCTGACCACAGAAGGGAGGCACCCTGTCCTGCAGCAGGGCCAGCTCTTCGGCAATGTCAGGGGGCAGCAGGTCTCGGCGGGTCGAGAGCATCTGGCCGAACTTGATGAAGATGGGGCCCAGAGCCTCGAAGGCGAGACGAATACGGGCGCCACGGCTCATGCCTTGTTGCTTGTTCTTGAGCCAGAACAGACTGCGACGGGCCAGACGGCCAGGCCAGGGCTGATAACGGGCGGGCACCAGCTCGTCGATGCCCTGTTCCAGCAGGATGCTGACGATGCGATAGAGGCGTTTGAACTCCTTCGGGGTCATCAGCTCACCTGCTGTTCGAGGCGAGCAAGCCGCAACTCGATCGCCTTCATCTGTTGGGCCAGCTCTTCGACATCGTCATTGAAGCTCGCCACTTCCAGCGGACCCGGGGCAAGCCTCGCCTCCTCGGTCAGATACTCGGCCACTTGACGCTGGGAACGGCACAACTCTCGCCCCACAAAACGGCGAGCCTGACGGGCACCACTGCACAGGGTGTGGGCCACCACATCGCCGGTGTAGCGGGACAGCTCCTCTTCCCAGTCGATATCGAGCTCACCAAGCAGGGCGCTGAATGCCTGCACCAGCTGGGGGTCACCGCTCAGGTCCAGCTTCTCCTCGCGGATGTAGCGGGTCAGGGCGGAAGGCTCCTTGAGCAGACCGAGGGCGGTCAGGGAGAGGCTCAGCACCGCATCCGCCTCCCCTTCAAACCTGGCCAGCACATCCAGACGGCGCTCTGAGAAGACAAACCAGAGCGGCTTGAGTTCGCGCAGCTCCAGTTTGAGTACCTTGCCCGTCAGCTTGCGCAACCGCTCCGGGCTCTGTTTGTCCAGGGCCAGCAACTGGTTGAGGCTGGTTTCGATCACCGCGGTGACCATAGCATCCATCGGCATAGGCGACCTTAAAACTTGTAACCGCGGTGCAGGGCGACCACGCCCTGGGTCAGGTTGTAGAACTCCACCTGCTCGAACCCGACCTGCTCCATCATGCCCGCCAGGGTCTGCTGATCCGGGTGCATGCGGATGGATTCCGCCAGGTATTTGTAGCTTTCGCTGTCGTTTGCGACGATTTCACCCATTTTCGGCAGCAATTTGAAGGAGTAGAGATCATAAAGCTTGGCGATCACTTCGCTCACCGGCTTGGAGAACTCCAGCACCAGCAGGCGGCCACCCGGCTTGAGCACCCGGAACATGGAGGCAAGCGCCTTGTTCTTGTCGGTGACGTTGCGCAGGCCGAAGCCGATGGTGATGACGTCGAAATGGTTGTCAGGGAACGGGAGCGCCTCGGCATTGGCCTGTACGTAGGAGACGTTGTTGGCCACCCCCAGGTTGCGCAGCTTGTCGCGGCCCACCTTGAGCATGGAGTCGTTGATGTCTGCCAGGACCACCTGGCCGGTCTCACCCACGATGCGGGAGAACTTGGCGGTCAAATCCCCTGTGCCGCCAGCCAGATCCAGCACCTTCTGTCCTTTGCGGACACCGGAGCAGTCGATGGTAAAGCGCTTCCAGAGGCGATGGATGCCGAACGACATCAGATCGTTCATCAGATCATACTTGGCCGCTACCGAATGAAAGACACCGGCGACCAGGGTTTCCTTCTCGGTCGCTGCCACGGTTTTATAGCCAAAATGCGTAGTAGTAGTCTGTTCCGACATCCCTCAAATACCCATAGAGCAAAGAATGGCCGCCAGTTTACCAGAGCCGATGGCGTGCGGACACCTCAAACCCGGCTTGTGACCAACTGCATCCCCAGCACGACCATGGCCAGACAGAGGAACAGATTGAGACCGATATTGAGCAGCGCCTTCAGATAGGCCCCTTGCTGGGCCAGCACGACCGTATCGAGGGCAAAGGAGGAGAAGGTGGTCAGGGCACCGAGGACACCCACCATCAGCAATGGCTTCATCGGGTGTTCCACCACGTGACCATGGCTGATCAGGGCATAGGCAATCCCCATGATGAAGGAACCCACCACGTTGACCACCAGGGTGCCATAGGGAAAGTGGCGTCCCAGCAGCCATGCCATCAGCTCGGCGATGCCAAAGCGCAGGCAGGCACCGAAGGCGCCCCCGACAGCGACAAATAACCAGGTTTGCATCAAGCAGTCTCCAAGATTGTCAGGTTGGCATTATGCAAAATCTCGACAGCAGGGGACAGCCGGGCAATTAATCGACCCGGCTAGACCCTAGCGGCGAAAGTCTACCCGTTCTGGATTCACAAGGTGGAGGGTCGTCTCAGCCGGGCGAGTATCGGCGATGACTCTGCCATGGCGGATGGAATAACGCACCGGCACCTGGCGGCGCACCGCATCAAAACCATTCTCAGCAGGAAGGATCAGCAGGTTGGCGGGCTTGTCCACCTCGATGCCGTAGCGATCCTGCACGTTCAGGGTGCGGGCGCTGTGGTTGCCGATGAGCTTGAGACTGTCGTTGATCTGTTCATAGCCCATGATCTGGCAGACATGCAGCCCCATGTGCAGCACCTGCAACATGTTGGCCGTGCCCATGGGATACCAGGGATCGAACACGTCGTCGTGGCCGAAGCAGACGTTGATGTTCGCCTCCAGCATCTCCTTCACCCGGGTGATGCCACGACGCTTGGGATAGCTGTCGAAGCGCCCCTGCAGGTGAATGTTCACCAGCGGATTGGCGACGAAGTTGATGTCCGCCATCTTCAGCAGCCTGAACAGTCGCGACGCATAGGCACCGTTATAGGAATGCATGGCGGTGGTGTGGCTGGCGGTCACCCGATGGCCCATGCCGCGCTCGTAGGCCAGGGTTGCCAGCGTCTCGATAAAACGGGACTGTTCGTCATCGATTTCGTCGCAATGCACATCCATCAAAACCTGATATTTCTCCGCAAGATCGAAGACGTAGTGCAGACTTTCGACCCCGTACTCCCGAGTGAACTCGAAATGGGGGATGGCACCGATCACGTCGGCCCCCAGCTTGAGGGACTCTTCCAGCAATGCCTTGCCGTTGGGGTAGGAGAGGATCCCCTCCTGTGGGAAGGCCACTATCTGCAGCTCCACCCACTCCTTCATCTCCTCCCGCACCTCCAGCATCGCCTTCAGAGCGACCAGATTGGGGTCGGAGACATCCACGTGGGTACGGACAAACTGGATGCCGTTGGCAATCTGCCATTTCAGTGTCTGGATGGCTCGCTGTTTCACATCCTCATGGGTCAGCAGCGCCTTGCGCTCGGCCCAGCGCTCGATCCCCTCGAACAGGGTACCGGAGAGGTTCCAACTCGGCTCGCCAGCCGTCTGGGTGGTATCGAGGTGAATGTGCGGTTCGATAAAGGGGGGGATGACAAGGCCTTGCTCACCATCAAGCTCGCGGGCAGAGAGCAGCTGAGTGCTCATGGGCTCAATGGCCCGGATCACGCCTCCCTGACAGAGGATTTGCCACATCCCTTCCCTGCCCGCCAGACGCACATTCCTAATCAGCATGTTCTTTCCCCTTCGAAAGCGTAGTTGTCTTTGCCAATCCACAACTTAGCCCGGATCCCTTTAAGAGAGAAGCGGCGCCCGGAAAGCATACGGGATAGAAAGGGAAGATATCTCAGCAACAAGAAGGTGCGACATTGCAGGACTGCAATTTGCGATGGATGGCTGAAAGGCAGATACAAGAAAGCCTCCCTATTGGGAGGCTTTCTTATTTAATGGTGCTGATACCCAGAATCGAACTGGGGACCTCATCCTTACCAAGGATGCGCTCTACCGACTGAGCCATATCAGCACACTAACCGGTAAAGACCACGCTCAATGCGTAATCTAAAATTGGGTGCCTGGCAGTGTCCTACTCTCGCATGGCGAATGCCACACTACCATCGGCGCTACAGCGTTTCACTTCTGAGTTCGGCATGGGGTCAG
>NZ_JBFOCK010000102.1:0-60111 GCF_040907765.1 Aeromonas sp. s9 | reverse complement strand
CACGTCGTTGGTGATGACGTTGCCATTGAGGACCAGGTTGTTCTCGCTCGCTACCGTCAGGTTGACGTCGCTCACCGCCGTCGGCACGTCGTCCAGCACCACGACATCCAGCCCTGCACTGGTCGTGTCGCCATCGAGGTCCGTCAACACAACGTTGAAGCTCTCCGTCAGAGCCCCATCATTTGCAGGTTTGTTATGTGTTTCGTTATCGTTCAGGGTGTAGCTGTAGGTCACGCTGCCAACCCCTGTCACCGGGTTGTAGCTGACGCCGGTCACCAGCAGTTGATTTCCCAAAGGACTGGGGATCCCCTGGGGGAAGGTGGTCAAGACCTGGCCATTGCTGATCAGCGTCACACCTCCCAGCGTCAGGCTTTGTACTCCATCTGCCGCATTGAATGTAAAAGTACTGCTCTTGGTCAAGGCTGCGCCATCGGAGGCTGAGCCATCCGGCAATGCGGCTTCATCAAGGACAAGCTCACCACCCTCGACCTGCAATCCATTCAGCGAGACAGGCTCATCTACAGGGGTGATGGTGATAGTCAGAGTGGAGTCGTTGGTATCATCCCCATCCGTTACGGTGTAATTGACCGCAGGTACAGGGCCTGTGTAGTTCAGCGCGGGGGTAAAGGTATAGGAGCCGTCGGCATTGATGATCAGCGTACCAATCCCATCCAGCGTGCTCTCAACGCTGGCAGCAATTCCCTGATTGCTGCCCCAGCTATAGGAAATGACAGACGTATCAAGGGGACCATCCGGATTGTTGCTGTTGTCGAGCACATTGCCACTGATGGCCTGATCTTCCTGGGTAACAGCAGACTCATCCTGATCATCGAGCTGATTCTCGGGCAGAAGATCGTCTTCCTGCAGCACATTCTGATCGATCAACGTGTCATAGCCAGTATCGAATCCGGCCTCGGCTATGGTCGCATCTCCGATGCGGTCTATGACAACAAAACCACCATTGCCACTGGCCCCAGCGACCCCGCCTATACCGCCACCACCACCGGCGGCAGGTGCCCCACCGGCAGCAGAGGCTTCGAAGTTCTTGGTCGGGTCAACCCCTTGCAGGATGGATTGTTGCAACGCCGCAATTTCTGGCGACACTTCAGGCGAGCCTTGCTGATGATTGGCAACCGATGAGGACGATTGCCCCTCTGGAGGCATCTCTGTCCCTGCCGGAACACCATTGTCCGCTGCAGGTTTGTCATCGTAGGGAGCCAGCATCAATTTGGCATCATCAGCGATATTGAGTCTGGCGCCAGGCTGCAGTATCTCGCCAGGCTGGAGAGGACGACTGCTGCCATCGGCAAGCAGGATCTGAACGTTGCCTTCTACGGAAGAGACGACCACGGTTTTGTCGATGATTTGGGTGCGCATATCCATTGCTCCAGGGTGACAGATCTTGATGCCTACACTCTAGTTACGCCCCCGTCCTGCTTCCGTTGCAAAAATGTACAGGGTTGAGTCTCTTTGACCTCATCCGATGCAGCGAATCGAACGAATATTTTTTACATATAAAAATCAATTAAGTAACAGCGCGAGTTTTAGTGATATTACCTATATGTCGCGTAAAAATGATGTACATATTCTAAACAGATATAAAAAAGGGCCCTTAATGGGCCCCTTTCTATCGAGTTGTACCGCTTATGCCAGTGGAAATGCAGGGTGAACGAATCCCTGATAACCATCGATATGCAAACTGGACAACAATTCAACCTGCCGTTGATCTTCCACCCGGGTGGCGATGGTCGTGACACCCGCATTGTGGGCAGCCCGACAGACAGCCGCCAGGAAGGAGGTATCGGCGCCTGGTTCCATGACCTGGCTGGTATACCCGTGGTCCACCTTGACATAGGTGGGGGTCAGCTCTTCCAGATAGCCGAGGGACTGGAAGTGCCGACCATAGTGATCGACCCCCCACAAGAAGCCGTGCTCTCGCAACAGCTCAACCAGATGAGTCACATACTCTTTGTGTTTCATGATGGCCGCTTCCGGGATCTCGAACAGCAGTCGCTCCTTCAGCTCCACGTTCAGCGACAGATAGCCTCTGAGCCATGTCAGGAACTCATCCGAACAGAGAGAACCCGCCGTGATATTGACTGCCAACACCAATTCCGGTTGCTGATTGAACAAGGGGACGCAGGCTTCCAGCACCGCCTTGTCAAACTCGGCCCCCATCTTGAACTGCTCGATCGCAGGCAAGAACTGCCCTGCGAAGTAATCCGTTCCATCTCGCGAGATGGCCGCGAACAACTCGGCATGCAGGCGGGTACCATCATCGAAGCGGCATGCAGGCTGTGCCTTGAAGCGCCAGAGATGTCTGGCAATGGCATCCTGCACCAGGTCTCGCCAGGCAAGGCGTCCCATCAGTCCCTGCTCATTGCCGCCTTCCATCACGACGGCACCGCGCCGCTCATTGCGCGCTTTGCCAAGGGCGTTATCCGCCTTCGTCAGCAGGGCCGAGAGATCGTCATTGCCATCACGGCCGGCGATGCCGACGACGGACAGCGCACCGCTTTCTCCCATGGGATTGACAACCAGATCGGCGATACGGCTGTTGATGAGCTCCGCCAGCTCCTTGAGCTGAGACAGATCATCGGTGGGGCAGAGCAAGGCATACTCGGTCGCCGAGATCCGGGCCAGCGCCGCGCCATCCCAGCCATCCAGCAGTTCCCTGAGCACCTGTGCAATGGACTTGACCATGTTGTCCCTTGCAGCAAAGCCCTCTTCCCGATAGAGATCGTCCAGCATGTCGACGGCCACCAGCATGACCCCGCCCTGCCCGGCCTCCGCAATCCAGGCATTGACCTGCCCGACGAAGTAAGAGCGGTTGCCAAGCCCGGAGACGGCATCCACATAGACGCGGGCTCGCAGATTTTCGGCTTCGTCAGCCTGCTCTTTGAACTGCACGGCAAGCTTGCTGGAAAGGGTATTGATGGCCTGTACCACTTGCCGCAGCTCGCGGGTCTTGGGCTCGGGAATGGCGTGGCCGAAATGGTGCAGCTCGATTTCAACCGCCTGATCGCAAATCAGCTTGAGCGGTTTGAGCAGATAATTGAGCGCCCGCATCAGCAAGAGAGTGGTGACGAGAAAGCCGACCAGGAACCAGGTGGCCAGTTCGCTCATTCCTTTCCAAAGCTCGTAGTAGGCTTGTCCAGGGTGGCCGACGACCTTCAGCTTGCCCAGTTGCAGCCAACCCGACGTCAAAATCGATTCATTGGCCACTTCAGGGAACAGATCCAGCCCAATGAACCACTGTGGGACCCCTTCGATATGGCTGCTGTTCTCCAGCTCGATGACATCCTTGGAGGCCAGCAGATCGAGACGGACCAGCTTGTAGTAACCCCCGTCGAACACCGCCTTGATCACGGATTCGGCACTGACCTTGTCGCCGTTCTCCAGATAGGGGGTCAGCGCCAGACCCAGTGCGGTGGACGTATTGATGACGGTGGTCTCCTGCTGCTGCGCCAGGTAGTTGCGGGTCGAATTGAATTGCACCCAATAGGTGGCGGCAAACAGCAATCCGAACAGCAGCAGCATGGTTGCCAATAGTTGTCTGTAGAGCGTCATAGGTTAATCATCCAAATTGACCGCAGGCCGAGCCAATCGCCCCGATGTCATGCGATTGCGTAAGTCTGTCCATAATCCCAAGCGGGATGATTGCCCGGCCAGTTCCCCTTGACCACGCGCCTTCATCAGCCACAAGTGACTACCGTTAAAACTGTAAATTGGCAACAAATCCGCCCGTTGGGTCGCCGGGCGAATTGATCCGACAAGATTGTCCAGAATCAGGGGTACTGCCGCAGGCGTCTCATAGTAGGCAACGACCATATGAAACTGGTTATAATCCAATGCCTTGACATATACCATTCGCATTTTTTCATCAGGGATGCCAAGTTCCAGCAAGGTAAAATACTTGGAAATGCTGAAGTCTTCACAATCTCCTCCTGCTGCGCCCAGAAATTCCAGCGGTGTCGCCCAATAATCCTTCTTGTGCCACAACTTGATGTCATCGATGAAACGCATCTGGTTGAAGAACTGGTTCACCTTCTCCAGCTTCTGCCGATCCGTCAGCCCCGCTGCCTTGTTCTGCATTGCCAAAGTGCGCCAGCTGGTGACCCGTTTGCCGGCCCTAGGGCCATAGGTCTCCTCCGCGCGCTTGACCAGTTTCATATCCTCCGGTGAGAGAGGCTGGCTGGCGCTGAGCAGCAGGGGGATCGCCAGCAGGGCCAGCCATAGCAGGCGAACCCGCCAGGGCGCACGTGCACCTGCGATAGCTCGATACCCATCACGTCGGCTCCAGCCTGTCGATGCCACTTCTTTCTGTGTCATGACGCCGCCATCATCCCCTGACCGCCGGACGCATAAAAGAATGACTGCAGCACGCTGCAGCCATTCCCCTTGCCTGATATGACATCAGTGGCAGGGCCATCAGTTGTTGTTGGCCTGCCATTCAGCCGGTTGCTGCACATTCAGGGCATTGAGCAGACCACCGGTGGCATTGAGGATACGATAATCCGCCAACAGGGAGTCGTACTCGGCCGTGATGTAGCTGCGGCGAGCCTCGAACAGTTCGTTCTCCGTGTTCAGCACGTCCAGCAAGGTCCGTTGGCCCAGGCCGAATTGCTTCTTGTACGCCTGTACGGTGTCATAGCTGGCGTCCACGTGCTCTTTGAGGAAGACTTTTTGCTTGGCCAGCGACTCTTTGGCGTTCCAGGCGAGGCGGGTCCCCTCTTCCACCTGACGGAAGGCATTCATGTGAATGTCTTTGGCCTGGGAATAGAGCGCAGAGGTTGCCTTGCTTTCTGCCAGATCGGACCCACCGCGGAACAGGTTGTAACGCATCCGGACCATGGCGGTGAGATCGTCGTTACGGCCTTTGACCGCATCGATGTCCTCGTTCCAGTTCTGATCCACTTCAAAGGCTACGTTCGGGTAGAACCCTGACTTGGAGCCTTCATGCTGGTACTTCGCCTCTTCGATGTCCTGCAGGGATGACAGCAGGGTCGGGTGAACCTCTGTTGCCGTCTTCAGCGCATCTTCCAGTGTTGCTGGCAGGAGCTGGGTGTTCGGTACTGGCTGAACGAGATCCTTGGGCACTTCATTGACGACACGGATGAACTCACTCTCGGCATCCCGATAGTTGTTCTCCGCCGCCGCCTGATTGGAGTAAGCCCGAGCCACACGACCGTCGATCTGGGTCTGGTCAGCGGTCGACCCAAGACCGGAGTCGGTCCGTTTTTGGATGTCACTGCGGATCTGCTCGTGGGTTTCAAGGTTCTGCTTGGACAGCTCCAGGATCTCCTGCTGACGCAGCATGTTGAGATAGACCTCGGCCACGCGCAGGGCCGTGTTCTCCGCCTCGGAGATCATCGCCAGGCGCTGGGCCTGGGCGGCGGCATCGGTCCGTGCCACGTTGCTGCTGACATCAAAGCCGTCAAACAGCATCTGGCGAAGGCTGATCCCGGCCTCCTTGCGCGTCATGGAGTCATCGATCGTCTGTGAATTGGGACCTGCGGCACGGGTCGAGGGACTGTCAGTCTTCTCGTAACCGACGCCACCACGCAGATCAATGGTGGGGTAATAGCCGCCCTTGGCTCCATCATGCTGATACAGTCGTGCCTGATAGAGATCAAAAGCTTCCTTGATTTTCGGATGGGTAGCCAGTGACTGCGCCACTGACTGTTCCAGCGTCTGTGCCTGGCTCAGGCCCGGGAACAGTATGGTGCCACTAACCAGCATGGCAACAATCGTCTTCTTCATGGTATCTCCAGTCATGTTGTTTTTAGATTGTTGGCTTATCGTTCTCTCAGTGCCGACTGCTTAGCCCTCAAGATGGGTTTCAGCAAGTAGTCTAGGACACTTTTTTTACCAGTAATAATATCTGCACTGGCTAACATACCGGGGATGATGGGAAGTGCGTTAAGCTCATCGCCCAGATAACTCTTCTCGGTTCGTACTCGCACCAGATAGAAGGAATTGCCCTCCTCATCCTGGATTGAGTCGGCACTTATCTGTTCAACCTTGCCATGTAAACCTCCATAAATAGTGAAATCATAGGCAGTTATCTTGACCACGGCCTCCAGCCCGGGTCTGAGGAACGCGATGTCCTTTGGCGACACCTTGGCTTCAACCAGCAGGGTGTCTTCCAGCGGCACTATCTCCATCAGGTCCATGCCCGGCTGAACGACCCCACCCAGCGTATTAATCTTGAGCTTTTTGATGGTCCCCTTGAGAGGCGCGATCACACTGGTACGATCGACTCTGTCCCTGAGGCCGACCTGACCCTCCGACAACTGGCTCAACTTGCCTTGACGTTCGTTTAGCTCGGTCTGGGAGTCCGCCCGGAATTTCAGGGCGATATCATTTCGCTTCGAGATGGTCTCCCGCAGTACCGAGTTGAGCTTGGGCACCAGCAGGCGGTTCGCCTCCAGCTCCCCTTGCATTTCGTTGACCTGCCGCTCCAGTTTAATTAGCTCCACTTGAGGAACTATACCCTCTTTTGCGAGAGGACGGCTGATGTTCAGCTCCTGACGAGCCAGATCAACGCTGCGGCCCACGGTCCGGATCTTGGCATTGAGCTCTATGGTCTCCTGCTCTTTCTGCTCGATCTGCTGTCCCAGGATGTAGAGCTGGTTCTTGAGGTTGTTTAAACGCGCCTCCTGCACCGACCTTTCACGGGCGGCATATTCGGCAAATACATTCTCGTACCCTTCGGGGAACTCGATGGCCTGTTTGTCGATGGCTACCTGTTCACGCCACCCCAGATTGGGCTCGTTCTTGACCACCACGCTGCGAATTTCGGCGCGCAGGCGGGCGATATCCCCCTTGAGGGTGACCAGCTCCTGCTCCCGTTCGCGAAAATCCGACTTGAAGCGGGTATCGTCGATGCGCAGCAGTGGCTGTCCCTTCTCGACGATGTCCCCCTCCTTGACGAAAATCTCCTTGACGATCCCCCCTTCCAGGTTCTGGATCACCTGCAACTGGCGCGACGGTATCACCTTGCCCTGGCCGACGGTCACTTCATCCAGCTCTGCCCAGGCTGCCCAGACGATGGCGCTGACAAAAAACAGGAAGCAGGCCCACAGCAGGACTCTGGCACGGGTGGGTGTCGTCAGCAGCACGGCGGCGGCGCCGTCATCCACGTACTCAAGATGCTCGGGTGCAGGCAAGACCGTATCTGAGGGCGTTTTCTTGAACCAGTGGTTAGCCATTCGCCGTCTCCTGCACCCGCACCTTGCCTTCCTTCAATTGCTGCAACACCACCTCTTTGGGACCGTCCGCCACTATCTTCCCCTGCTCCACGACGATGACCCGGGAAGCGACATCCAGCATGGAGGTCTTGTGGGTGATGAGGATAAGGGTGGTTTCGGGGCCGAGCCGCGCCAGCTCCTGCTTCACGTGCATCTCTGACTGGTTGTCCATGTTGGAGGTCGGCTCGTCCATCACCAGAATGGGGGGATCGTTGAGCAGGGCGCGAGCCAGCAGGATGGACTGACGCTGGCCACCGGAGAGCTGACGTCCCCCTTCGCCTATCTGTCTGTCGAGACCGTTGGGATCCCGGTTGGTAAAGTTGGTGACCCCGGCCCGCTTGGCGGCGCGCAAGACACGGGCATCGTCCACCAGGGGATTGCCCAGCATGATGTTGTCCCGAACTGAACCAAAGAAGAGGGTCACATCTTGCGGCACACAGCCGATGTTGCGGCGAATGATGGTCGGCGGCAGTTGGTCCAGCTCAAAGCCGTCCAGACGCACCAGGCCGTCAGTCGGGCGATAGAGGCCCATCAGCAATTTCTCCAGCGTGGTTTTACCCGCACCGATCCGCCCGATGATGGCCACCTTCTCACCCGGCTCGATGCGCAGGTTGATGTTGTGCAGGGTGCTGCTCTCCATGCCCGGATACTTGAAGGAGACATTTTCAAACTCGATGCGCCCCTGGATGACCGGATGGTGGATGTACTGCCTGCCCTCCTCCTGCTCACCCGGCGTCATCATGATCTTCTCCAGGATTTCGAGCGCCGACTTGGCCTGGTTGTAGCGAGTGGAGAGTACCGAGAGCTGCACCATGGGGGCGATGGCCCGGCTCGACAGCATCACGGCCGCTATCATGCCCCCCATGGTCACCAACCCTTCCGAGATCTGGTAAACACCGACGATCACCAGTCCCACTGTCACCACCTGCTGGATGTAGCTCGCCAGAGAAGACATGGAGTTGGTGATGCGCCGGGTCTGCACGCCCCAGGTCGAGATGTGGGACACCGCCTGCTCCCAGCGGTGCTGGAACATGCTCTCGGCCCCGAAAATCTTCACGGTCTCAAGGCCCGAGATGCTTTCGATCAGATTGGCGTTCTTCTGGGAGGCGAGCCGGGAGCCCTCCTCGATGGATTGCTTCAGCGGTGCCTGAATGTAGAAGCTGTAGGCCACCAGGATCAGGATGGCGATGATGGGCACCACCACCATGACACCGGCGAAAATCCAGATGATGAAGAGGAAGAAGATGGCAAACGGCAGATCGATCAGGGTGGAGACGGTGGCCGACGTGAAAAACTCGCGCACCGATTCAAACTCCTGCAAGTGCTTGGCAAAGGCACCGGTCGACGCAGGCCTGGACTCCATCTTCATGCCCATCACCTTGGCAAAGATTTTGGCCGACAAGAGCACGTCGGATTTCTTGCCTGCAATATCGATGAAGTAGCTGCGCAGCTGGCGCATCACGAAGTCGAAGGTGAACACCACCATGGCTCCAACCGCCAGCACCCAGAGGGAGTCGAATGCCAGGTTGGGCACAATCTTGTCATAGACGTTCATGGTGAACAGGGGGCTGGCGATGGCAAACAGGTTGATGAGGATCGAGGCCACCAGCACATCCCGATAGATACCGCGGGACTCGAACAAGGTGCTCCAGAACCAGTGACCATCACGGGTCTCCAGCACTTTGGGCGAGCGCTCATCAAACTTGAACTGCCGCTTGACGTAGAACAGACGACCATTGTACTCGTCACCCAGTTGGGCAAGACTGACCCATTGGGCCGCGTCTCCGGCCTGGGGAAAGATGACCCTCGCCTGGGTCCGTTCTTCATTCCATTCAAGCAAGATGCAGGCGCCGCCATTGCGCGTCTGCAAGACGCAGGGCAGCAGCAGGGAGGAGATCTGTTCAAGGGGCTGGATCACTTCGCGGGCAGAGAGACCGCCCCGCTCGGCGGCACGACTGAAGAGCGCCGTGCTGAGACGCCCGGAGACCAGTGGCAAGCCGGTGGTGAGAGCATCCTGACTGTTGGGCACCCCGTAAAAGCGGGTCAAAAAGACCAGGCACTCCAACAGTTCATCTATATGGCTGGTTTCTGCTTGCATAGCATCCCATCAAACATGATTCAGAAGGTTGTCTCGGGGCCGAATATCCAAAGCCCGGCGGCGATCCGGAAAAACAGAACAGACCTCGCCACCCAGACCCACAACCCGATTAGCGCACAGAGCCGGGACACTGCATGTCTCGCCTCCCTCACAGATTTTCATGCCGGAAACGGAGGGGACATACCAGGCACCTGGTGTTGCCAAGAAATATGCCACCCGGTTCGAAGAGACACCGCCCGGTATACAAACTGCAAAGAGTTATTGATAACTATATCTTTTTTCAAGCCGACCATCTTATCAAGGTGACTTGAACGAAACTATACTCCAAAGACTGAATTTCATCTAATAACCCACTGTTTTTTTGACGAAATTAGAGTTGGCACTCGCCCGTGGAAGGGAGAGAAAAAGGGCGTCCCAGGCAGTGCCCCTGAGGGCCTGAGCGTGCCAGCGCCGCGGCAATGGCGGTCATGGCGCTCCAGCGATTCTCGCACCAGGCGGGGGCCAGCAGGGTCGGGCGGCGCGCCGACGCCGAGACCCTGTGATAGACCACCTCGGGAGGCGTGTACTGGATCATGGCGACCGCCGCCGCCACATACTGCTCCATCGTCAACACATCCAGCCGTCCCGCCTGCCACGCCTTGCCAAGGGTGCTCCCCTCCACCACATGCAGTGGGTGAAGCTTGATCCCCTCGACGCCGGTCTCCACGACACGGTGCAGGGTTTCCAGGCTGTCCATCGGCGCCTCGCCGGGCAGGCCGACGATGAGGTGGGCACACACCTTGATGCCCCGCAGATGGGCTCGGGCAACGGCATCGGCATAAGCGGCATAGCCGTGGCCCCGATTGATGCGTTGCAACGTCTTGTCGTTGGCGCTCTGCAGCCCGAGCTCCAGCCACACCTCGTAGCCGCGGGCCTGATAACCTGCCAGCAGATCCAGCACCGCATCGGGTACACAATCAGGGCGAGTTCCGACGCAGAGCCCCACCATGTCGCTCACCGACAAGGCTTCTTCATACATGCGCTGAAGGTACTCCACTTCGGCATAGGTACTGGTATAGGCCTGAAAGTAGGCCAGATAGCGCCTGGCCCGGGTCACCTCGTCCCGGCGTGCCAGCAGTTGCTGCACCACGGAGAGTTGCTGGGCCGACTCGTCGGCAAAGGAGGAGACATTGCAGAAAGTGCAGCCACCCCGGCCCAGGGTGCCGTCCCGGTTGGGGCAGGTAAAGGCCCCGTGGATGGAGAGTTTGTGGATCTTCTGGCCGTGGCGTTGCTTGAGATCCTGGCCAAATGTATTGATGAGTTCGTGTAACTGCATGACACCTCCGAAATGAGGTGTCATTCTAGCGACGCAGCCCGGCGGGCAGGCTGCGCTGGATCAATCCCGCTCTCTACCCAAAAATCATATAAATATTCACGTTAGATGCGATAAATACCCAACAGTCGGCATTCACGGTCACTTTTGACAACCTGTCACTCCTGCAACCTGGAGAATAGTGTCATAACCTCTCGCCCATAACCGGCTGTAACTACTGAAAAAATCCTGTTTAGTCTGCTTATGGACAAATGCAAGACGCAGGATCCTGAAATGTGATCCCCGCCAAGCACACCAGAGATGACTTTGTAAAATTACTACAGTTTTCCGCCACCATGCAGTCAACCACCAAACCGTCCATAACCAGAACATAAAGCCAACAAATAAATAAAAAGCAGTCATAAATACACAAAAATGCTGATTGAGTCTCAAAAACCCACATTTTGTTATGGCGATGTAACATTGCAAACAAGCGGGATGTCCAATTGACCTTGCCCGAAAATCCCATTAGTTTGGAGATTCGCCACCTCAGGCGGACGGAACCACAAGAGCCAATCGCAATTTATGCAGTCTGTTGATGACAGTGCGATGGAAGGCCGAGCAAGGGAGAAATGCAATGTCACTATATGATCCAAAGCTGGAGAGGGATAACTGTGGCTTCGGCCTGTTGGCCCACATGGAAGGGGAAGCCAGCCACAAGCTTGTCCGTCTCGCGATGTCAGCCTTGGCTCGCATGCAGCACCGCGGCGGTATCTCCGCCGATGGCAAGACCGGCGACGGCTGCGGCCTGTTGCTGCAAAAACCCGACAGCTTCTTTAGAGCGGTCGCCGAAGAGAAGGGATGGCACCTGGGCCGCAACTACGCGGTCGGCATGCTGTTCCTCAACCCCGATCCCATCCTGGCCCAGGCCACTCGCGACATCATCGACGAGGAGCTGGAAAGAGAGACCCTGAGTCTGGTCGGCTGGCGCAAGGTGCCCATCGATACCAACGTACTCGGTTCCATCGCCAAGGCGTCCCTGCCCAGCATTGAACAGGTCTTTGTCAACGCGCCCCCGGGCTGGGTCGACAAGGATCTCGAGCGCCGCCTCTATATCGTGCGCCGCCGCATCGAGAAGCGCATCAGCGACGACTACTTCTATGTGGTCAGCCTTTCCAACCTGGTCACCGTCTACAAGGGACTGTGCATGCCGGTGGATTTGCCGCGCTTCTATCTGGATCTGGCCGACATCCGCATGCAGGCCGCCATCTGCGTGTTCCACCAGCGTTTCTCCACCAACACCAGCCCACGCTGGCCGCTGGCGCAGCCGTTCCGCTACCTCGCCCACAACGGCGAGATCAACACCATTGCCGGCAACCGCCAGTGGGCCAAGGCGCGCAGCTACAAGTTCGCCACCCCGCTGATCCCCGATCTACAAGAGGCCGCCCCCTTCGTCAACACCACGGGATCGGATTCCTCCAGCCTCGACAACATGCTGGATCTCTTCCTGGCCGGCGGCATGGACCTGTTCCGTGCCATGCGTCTCTTGATCCCGCCTGCGTGGCAGAAGCACCCGAACATGGATGACGACCTGCGCGCCTTCTACGACTTCAACTCCATGCACATGGAGCCCTGGGACGGCCCGGCCGGCATCGTCATGACCGACGGTCGTTACGCCACCTGCGCACTCGACAGAAACGGTCTGCGTCCGGCACGTTACGTCATCACCAAGGACAAGTTCATCACGCTGGCCTCCGAAGTGGGCACCTGGGACTACACCCCGGACGAAGTGCTGGAGAAGGGCCGTGTCGGCCCGGGGGAGCTGTTCGTGGTCGATACCAGCAACGGCAAGATCTGGACCAGCTTCGAAATTGACGACGATCTCAAGAGCCGTCACACCTACAAGCAGTGGATGGACAAGCACTGCAAGCGCCTGGTGCCCTTCGAGCAGATGGACGATGCCAGCACGGGGTCGCGCGAATTCCCGGATGACCGGCTCAAGACTTACCAGAAGCTGTTCGGCTACTCCTTTGAAGAGCTGGATCAGGTGATCCGCGTGCTCGGCGAGAATGGCCAGGAGGCAGTGGGCTCCATGGGGGATGACACCCCGATGGCGGTGCTCTCCTCCAGCCAGCGTACCCTGTACGACTACTTCCGCCAGATGTTCGCCCAGGTGACCAACCCGCCCATCGATCCCCTGCGGGAAAATCACGTCATGTCCCTGGCCACCTGTATCGGCCGCGAACAGAACGTGTTCAACGAGACCTTCGGTCACGCCCACCGGGTGCTGTTCCAGTCGCCGATCCTGCTCTACTCCGACTTCCATCAGTTGCTGGCCCTGGAAGGGGAGCACTACCGCCATGCGGTGCTGAGCCTCAACTACCTGCCCGAAGAGGGGCTGCAAGCCGCCCTCGAGCGCCTCTGCCACGAGGCAGCTGAAGCGGCCCGCAGCGGCGCGGTGCTGCTGGTATTGTCAGACCGGGACATCAGCCCGGATACCCTGCCCATCCCGGCCGCCATGGCGGTGGGTGCGGTGCAGCGTACCCTGGTGGACAACAACCTGCGCTGCGACGCCAATATCCTGGTGGAGACCGCGAGCGTGCGCGACCCGCACCACTTCGCCGTGCTGCTGGGCTTTGGCGCCACCGCCATCTACCCCTATCTCGCCTACGAGACCCTCGCCAAGCAGGTAGAGGAAGGCGTGCTCAAGATGAGCCTGCGCCAGGCCATGCTCAACTACCGCAACGGCATCAACAAGGGCCTCTACAAGGTGATGTCCAAGATGGGCATCAGCACGGTGGCAAGCTACCGCTGCTCCCAGCTGTTTGAGGCGGTGGGCCTCTCCAAGGCTGTTGTCGAACTCTGCTTCCGCGGCGTATCGAGCCGCATCCAGGGTGCCGACTTTGCCGACATCCAGCAGGATCAGATCAATCTGTCCCGTCTGGCCTGGCTCGGCCGCAAGCCGCTGACCCAGGGCGGCCTCTTGAAATTCGTCCACGGTGGCGAGTACCACACCTACAACCCGGACGTGGTGCAGACCCTGCAAGTGGCGGTGCGCTCCGGCAACTACGCCGATTACAAGGAGTATGCCCGTCTGGTGAACGAGCGCCCGGTGGCGACCCTGCGAGATCTGCTGTCGCTCAAACAGGGCACCACCCCGGTTGCGCTGGATCAGGTGGAGCCAGCCGCCAGGCTGTTCCCCCGCTTCGACTCCGCGGCCATGTCCATCGGCGCCCTCGGCCCTGAAGCCCACGAGGCCCTGGCCATCGCCATGAACCGCCTCGGCGGTCAGAGCAACTCCGGCGAAGGCGGTGAAGATCCCAAGCGTTTTGGTACCGAGAAGAACTCTCGCATCAAGCAGGTGGCTTCCGGTCGCTTTGGCGTCACCCCGCACTACCTGATGAACGCGGACGTGGTGCAGATAAAAGTCGCCCAGGGTGCCAAGCCCGGTGAAGGGGGCCAGCTGCCCGGAGACAAGGTCACCGCGCAAATCGCCCAGCTGCGCTACTCGGTGCCCGGCGTGACCCTGATCTCCCCGCCGCCCCACCACGACATCTACTCCATCGAGGATCTGGCCCAGCTCATCTTCGACATCAAGCAGATCAACCCGAACTGCCTGGTGTCGGTGAAACTGGTGTCCGAACCTGGCGTCGGCACCATCGCCTGTGGCGTGGCCAAGGCCTATGCGGACTTCATTACCGTCTCCGGCTACGACGGCGGCACCGGCGCCAGCCCGCTCACCTCGGTCAAATACGCCGGATCCCCCTGGGAGCTGGGCCTGGCCGAAACCCAACAGGCGCTGGTGGCCAACGGCCTGCGCCACAAGGTGCGCCTGCAGGTGGATGGCGGCCTCAAGACCGGTCTGGACATCATCAAGGCGGCCATCCTCGGCGCCGAGAGCTTTGGCTTCGGTACCGGCCCCATGGTGGCGCTCGGTTGCAAATACCTGCGTATCTGCCACCTGAACAACTGCGCCACCGGCGTCGCCACCCAGGATGAGAAGCTGCGCCGCGAACACTTCACCGGCCTGCCGGAGATGGTGATGAACTACTTCAAGTTCATCGCCGAGGAGACGCGCGAGCTGATGGCCGAGCTTGGCGTCACCCAGCTCACCGACCTCATCGGTCGTACCGACCTGCTGGAAGCCCTGCCCGGCCTCACCGCCCGTCAGGCCAAGCTGGACTTGTCCGGCATCCTGGCGGCCCCGGTTGCACCGGCAGGCTCCAGTCTGTTCAGCCAGCAGCACAACCCCACCTTCGACAAGGGGCCCTTGAACCTCAAGATGGTGGAAGACCTGCTGGACGCGGTGGAAAACATGAGTGGCGGCGAGTTCCGCTACGACATCCGCAACACCGACCGCTCCGTGGGTGCGCGTCTGTCCGGCGAAATCGTCAAGCGCCACGGCAACCAGGGCATGGCAGCCGATCCGGTCAAGGTGCACTTCAACGGCACCGCCGGCCAGAGCTTCGGTGTCTGGAACGCCGGTGGCCTTGAGATGATCCTCACCGGGGATGCCAACGACTACGTGGGCAAGGGGATGACCGGCGGCAAGCTGGTGATCAAACCCCACGTCGGCGTGGCGTTCAAATCCCACGAGGCGGCCATCATCGGCAACACCTGCCTCTATGGCGCCACCGGCGGCAAGCTCTATGCCGCAGGGACCGCAGGCGAGCGGTTCGCGGTGCGCAACTCAGGGGCCTTGGCGGTGGTCGAGGGGATTGGCGACAACGGCTGTGAATACATGACAGGCGGCATCGTCACCGTGCTCGGCAAGACCGGTGTCAACTTCGCGGCGGGCATGACAGGCGGTTTTGCCTACGTGCTCGACGAGTGCGGCAACTTTGCCAAGCGCACCAACCCCGAGCTGGTCGAACTGCTGGAGGTGGCGGATCTGGCCATCCACCAGGAGCACCTGCGCGGTATCATCACGGCGCACCTCAACGAGACAGGCAGCTCGCGTGCCGAGGAGATCCTGGCCAACTTCGACTCCTATGTGCCCAAGTTCAGGCTGATCAAACCCAAGTCCAGCGACGTCAAATCGCTGCTTGGCCACACCAGCCGTTCCAGTGCAGAACTCAGAATCCAGGCGCAATAAGGAGGGAACCCTATGAGCCAGAACGTATTCCAGTTTATCGATGTCCAGCGGGTCGACCCGCCCAAGAAGCCGCTCAAGATCCGCAAGATCCAGTTCGTGGAGATCTACGAGCCCTTCAACCAGGCCCAGGTCGGCATGCAGGCAGATCGCTGCCTCGACTGCGGCAACCCCTATTGCGAGTGGAAGTGCCCGGTACACAACTACATCCCCAACTGGCTGAAGCTGGCCAACGAGGGACGCATTCTGGAGGCGGTGGAGCTCTCCCACCAGACCAACAGCCTGCCGGAGGTATGTGGCCGCGTTTGCCCGCAAGACAGACTGTGTGAGGGTGCCTGCACCCTCAACGACAGATTCGGCGCCGTGACCATCGGCAACATCGAAAAATACATCACCGACAAGGCGTTCGAGATGGGCTGGCGCCCGGATCTCTCCAAGGTGGTCAAGACCGGCAAGCGGGTCGCCGTCATTGGTGCGGGCCCCGCGGGCCTTGCCTGTGCCGACGTGCTGGCACGCAATGGCGTCACCCCTGTGGTGTTCGACAAGTACCCGGAGATCGGTGGCCTGCTCACCTTCGGTATCCCCTCCTTCAAGCTGGAGAAAGAGGTGATGCAACGCCGCCGCGAGATCTTCGAGGGGATGGGGGTGGAGTTTCGTCTCGAGACCGAAGTGGGCCGTGACGTCACCTTCGCCGATCTGCTCGGCGAGTTCGATGCGGTCTTCCTCGGGGTCGGCACCTACAAGTACATGAAGGGCGGCTTTGCCAACGAAGAGGCGCCGGGGGTCTACGACGCCCTGCCCTACCTCATCTCCAACGCCAATCGCTTGCTGGGCTTTGAGAAGGCGCAAGCCGATTACATCGACTTCGCCGGCAAGCAGGTAGTGGTGCTGGGGGGCGGCGACACCGCCATGGACTGCGTGCGCACCGCCATCCGCCAGGGGGCCGATCGGGTGATCTGCGCCTACCGCCGGGATGCCGAGAACATGCCAGGATCCAAGCGGGAGGTGAAAAACGCCCAGGAGGAAGGGGTGGAATTCATGTTCAACCTCCAGCCCATCGGCGTGGAGCTGGACGCCCACGGCCGCACCTGCGGCATCAAGGTGGTGAGCACCGAGCTCGGCGCCCCCGATGCCAATGGCCGCCGCAATCCTGTGGTCATTGAAGGCTCCGAGCAGGTGCTGCCCGCCGATGCGGTGGTGATGGCGTTCGGCTTCCAGCCCAACCCCCAGCCCTGGATGGCAGAGCACGGCGTCGAGCTCGACGGCCGGGATCGCATCAAAGCGCCCGAGAAGGCCGAGTACGCCTTCCAGACCAGCAACCCCAAGGTGTTCGCCGGTGGTGACGCGGTGCGCGGCTCGGATCTGGTGGTGACCGCCATTTATGAGGGTCGCAAGGCGGCCGAAGGGATCATGGACTACCTGGCCGTGTGATCTGCCGTCGCAACCACGCTGTCATGCAAACAGCCCCGCTCGTGCGGGGCTGTTTTTTTATGCCTGGCTTTGGTGCTGCGCTCTAGCACCGCACCACCAGAAACTCCCCCTTGCCCACCGGCACCAGGGAAGTCAGGAAATCGGGGTCACGCCGCACCTGTGCCATCCACTCCCTCATCTCGTCCTCATGGGAGATGGCATTGTCCACCACCAGCAGGCCACGAGGGGCAAGCAGGCGCTGGATCTCGGGCCACCAGGCCTGGTAGTGGCGGCGCTCGGAGTCGAGGAAGATGAGCTGATAGCCCGCCGTCGGCAGGCAGGGCAACAGGCTGCCGGCCTCCCCCGCCAACTGCTCAATCCAGGGAGTGAGCCCGGCCCGCTCAAAGTTGGTCGCCGCCATGGTCCGTTTGCCCTCGTCCAGCTCGATGGTGGTGACCCGGCCCCCCAGCCGTTTCACTGCCTCGGCCAGCCAGAGGGTGGAGTAACCGTTGGAGGTGCCGATCTCCAGCACAGCCTGCGCCCCCCTCGTCTGCACCAGCACCGCCAGCAGTTCGCCGGTGTCGCGGGTAATGTTGAGCATCTTGCTGCCACGGGAGTGTTGCGCGCCGTCATTCTGCTCGCCAAAGCGCTCCAGCTCCCGTTTCAGTTGTTCCAGTGCCATGTCTCCTCCTTGACGGTGTAAACGAGTCGGCCCGGTGCATGGCATGGCTGGACCGCCCCTCATGTTCATCATTTTGCTATCGACCCACTCGGTGGCCCATCCCCTGCGTCATCCGGATAAAGACAACACCCTGGCTCACCATGTGATCACGCTGGTGCACTGCTGCTGGCGGGAAAGCCAATCGTCACGCAGTCTGGCGGTGGCCATCCGCGCCGTCGGGCTGCTGGATACCAAGGGCAAGCCGCAGATCGCCTAGGGGGCCACCCGGGTAAAGTCGATGGCGGGGCAGCTGGGCGCCACGCCCTTGGTCAACGTCAGGGGCTGAGCACGATAGCTGAGCCGGTAGCGGCCCGGTTGGGACAGATCGTAGGCCTGCGCCAGATCCGCATCGGCCTGGCTCTGCTCCCCTGCCCCCAGGTGCAGGAAGTCGCCGTCCCCGGGGGTACCTCGCTTGGCAAGCGGCCCTCGATAGTCCAGCGGCTGCCCATCGCGGGTCAGGTCGATGGCATCGGCAAACCACCCCTCGAAGGGGGTGAACCAGGTCAATACCTCGAGGGGCGTCTCCCCCCGGTTGGTCAGGGTCATCACCAGGGGCAGGGGTTCGTTCACCCCGCTCTCTGCGCTGACCGACAGCTCGCACTGCAAGGGCGCCAGTGCCAGGGTGGTGAGCAAGAGTGTCATCATGGTGCCTCCGTCAAAAAAGGGGCCATCCGGCCCCTGTTTGCAACTCAATTTTCGCTCGGGGTATTCTCGGCGAAATATTCGTGGTTGTCGGCGTTGTTCAGGGCCTTCTGGGGATCCGTGCTCGCCAGATTGCGCGCATTGGCCTGACCGTATCCCAGATCGTCGGTGCCCGCCACCACGTTGAAGTGGCTCAGCTCGTGGACAATGGTGCCGGCGCGGGAATCGGTCCCGGTGACCGGCGCTGTCCAGAAGCTCTTGCACAGATAGACCTTGTAGGGCTGGTCCGGATAGACATAGGCAAAGTAGCTCTGCTTGCAACCGCAGTCGAAGGTGAGCGGCTTGTTGTCGATGGCATCCTTGATCTTGCTGAAGTTGGTCTCGGCCTGGTTCCAGAGGGTGGCGTCATAGGCGCCAAACCAGCTGCGGTAGCGCTGCCCATTCGGCTTGTCCACCGCGAGGTAGCTGCTGGAGTTGTTGGCGATGCCACTCGCGGCATCAAGCGCCGCCAGGATGTCGCTCTTCTGGGTGTTGGTGCAACGGCCGCTGAAGCTGACCGAGGCGCTCACCGCCTGGGGCTCGGCCACCGCCGCCTTGGCCAGCACCCGATCATCGCTCACCCCGTCCACCCAGAGGGTCACGGCATTGGACTCGCTCGCCTGGGCCTGTTTGGCCTTGGCCGCTTTCCCCTCCTGCGCCACGGTCGGCAGCAGGTAACGGATGCTGTACTGGCCCTGGGCGCTCATGTCGTAGAGACCGGAGACCTCCGCCTGCACAGTCAGGCTCTGGCCTGCCTTGAGCAGTTGGTAGTCCTTGTCACTCGGGGCGGCCCGCTTGATCAGGGCCCCTTCGTAATCCACCGGCTGGCCGTCACGCTCCACCTGGAACAGGGGAGCATCCTCGCTGCCCGGTAGTTGCCATTTGAGCAGACGAACCGGCTTCTCCCCGGTGTTGGTCAGGGTCAGGTTGACGCGCACATCGTCTGTGCTGCCCTCCACCAGAGTGAGCCGGGCATCGAGTCCGGCGGCGCAGAGCGGGGACGCCAGCACGCCGGCCAGCAACAGGGCAATTGGAGTCGCTTTCATCATGTTTCCTCATTCATTGAGTGTCGCCTTGTCAGGCGGTCTGCTTCCTTTAAGGCCCTCTTTGGGGCCCATCCACCCTAGAGCAGAAGCACCACCCCACCATCCCTCCATATGGGGGACGCCCCCCATCAGAGGGGGAGCTCCTTGGCTGCGACAAAGATTGCCCGCCCGGCCCGAGCGTGCAGGCAACCCCGTGGGGGGCATTTGCCATAAAAAAACCCGGCGCAGGGCCGGGTGACGGGATGAGAAGGCGGGATCAGGAGGACAGCAGCGCCAGGGCAGGCTGCGCGTTGCCCGGCATCAGCCGATAGGCCTTGTGGTGCTTGACCAGGGTGGTTTTCTTGTTGCCCTGGCTCAGCAGCAGGCCCCGGGCAAATGCCGCCTCGGCCAGTACCTGCTCGTCCCCGCGCACATAGAGGGTGAGGGGCTTGACCAGCTCACCTCCCTCGATATGGCCCTGATACTCGCTGGCCGAGATGATCAGGCTGGATTGCCCCTGGCTCAGCAGCCGCTGCCGGGTGTTCAGTTCGCTGTCGGTGAACACCAGCCAGCCCGCCCCCTCCAGCGCCAAAAGCAGATCGGCCAGGCGCGCCCCCAGCTGTACCGGCTCATGCATGGCACGCTCATACTGGCGCTGCACCCGCTCAAGCAGCCCCTTGAGATCGGCCCCCGCCCCCAGCGTCCGCCCCAGTTGCACCCAGGCCTTGAGATCCTCCATCACCAGCCGAGAGAAGCGTTTCTCCTTGAGAGAATCCGCCATCCAGGTACAGAGAAAGTGGCTCTCCTGGGCGGGGGTGCGTTTGCCCGTCTTCTGGGCAGCGGTGCGCTCCAGCTCCGCCAGGCTCTGGCGGGCCATCTCGAGCAGAGCCTGATTGTAAGCAGGAAGGGTCATCTCGGATCCTCTGAAACGGGGCGGCCAGGGGCCGCGTCATCGACAGCACAAAGGCGCCAGTGGCGCCTTTGGAGAGTAAACGCCCCTCCCCGACCGGGAGGGTGCGACGTTGCCTTATTTCGGCTGACGGGGCTTCTTGGCCGCCGCCAGACGCTTGAGGCGCTGACCTTGCAGTTTCGCCTCGGCCATGGCCTGGGCGGCGGCATTGTCTTCACGCTGCGGGCGCTTGCCGAAGCGGCGGCGCTCCTGCAACTGCTTGATGAGGTCGTCACGGCTGCTCACCTCGTAACCCGGCACCATGATGCGGCGGATCTTCTGGCCGATGAGGGCCTCGATCTCAAGCAGGGTGCGCTCCTCCTCGCGACTGACGAAGGAGATGGCCATGCCGCTCTTGCCAGCGCGACCGGTTCGGCCGATACGGTGCACGTAATCTTCCGCGAGGAACGGCAGATCATAGTTGACCACGTATTCCAGGCTCGGAATGTCCAGGCCGCGGGCGGCCACCTCGGTGGCCACCAGCACCCGCAGCTTGCCTTCGGTGAATTCACGCAAGGCGCGGCGACGGCTCCCCTGGGCCTTGTCACCGTGCACCACGGCAGACTTGATGCCGTCGAGGTTGAGCTCCTCCACCAGTTCATCGCAGCTCTCGCGGGTGCTGGCAAACACCAGCACCTGCTGCCAGTTCTGCTTGCCGATAAGCTCGGAGAGCAGCTCGCGCTTGCGCTTCTGTTCCACCGGATAGACGGTGTGGCTCACGGTGTCGGCAGTGGAGTTCTGCTTGTCGACGGCCACCACCTGGGGTTTGTCCAGCATGAGGTTGGCCAGCTTTTTCACCGCCTCGGAGAAGGTGGCGGAGAAGAGCAGGTTCTGGCGTGTCTTGTTGACCGCCTGCAGGATCTGCTGCACATCGGCGCTAAAGCCCATGTCGAGGATGCGATCCGCCTCGTCCAGCACCAGAGTCTCGACCCCGGAGAGGCTCAGGTTGCAGGCGGTGAGGTGCTCGAGCAGACGGCCAGGGGTGGCCACTATGATGTGTGCGCCCGCTTTGAGCTTCTTGGCCTGCACATCCTGTTTGCCACCACCCACGATGGTGAGGGTGGAGATCCCCAGATACTTGGCGAAATCGTTGATATTGCTCGCCACCTGGGCCGCCAGCTCGCGGGTCGGGGTCAGGATCAGCACGCGGGCATTGGAAGGCTGCACCGGCGCCGGGTTGTCTACCAGGCGTTGCAGGATGGGCAACGCAAAGGCGGCTGTCTTGCCGGTACCGGTCTGGGCACTGGCCAGCACATCGCGACCACGGCGAATGGCCGGGATGGCCTGGCTCTGCACAGGGGTCATCTCCTGATAACCGCAATCTGAGATGGCGCGCAAAATCTCGGGGGCAAAATCGAACGATTCAAATCTCATGTTGGGTTCCTGTGTTCCAGCGGAGCTGTAGTTGGCGTGGGTGGCCTGGGCCGGCGTGTGGCCTGGCATCGGCGAGGCGTGGAGCCAAGGACGGCTGGGTCTGACATCAGATCAGAAGATGAGCCGGAAAATGGCGGGCGCGAAGTGTAACAGATAAGCGACAGGAATGCCGCCTCAAATGGCTTGTATTTTTCCGGGGGCTGCGCTCTCCAGACGCGGCTGCAGGCGCAGCCCGGGCAGTGAGATCAGCGCACCCGCTTGCTCGGACGCTTGAGCAGCCGCATGCCGATGGCCGCCACCGCGATGACGAACAGCCCGAAAGAGGTGACGAGCAGGCACTTGGTCAGCAGCTCCTGATGATGGGCAAAGACCGGGGTCGCCATCACCATCTTGCCCACCATGCTCAGTACCAGGGACCAGAGGAAGGCGCTGGCAAAACTCGCCACGGCCACCCGCAGCAGGTGCAGGCGGGAGACTCCCATCAACATGGGGGTCAACACTCTCACGAAGGGGATGAAACGGGACACGAACATGGCCCAGAAGCCGTAACGATCCAGCAGCCGGGAGGCCCTGGGCAGGCTCCCTTCCGGGATCATTCGCTCCACATGGCCCATGAAACGGGTGCCATGCAGTGCCTGCCCCTGCCAGTAGGCGAGCACGCTCCCTATCCCGGCCGCGAGCGGCAGATAGAGCAAGGTCACCTCGGGCCCCAGCACCCCCATGCCCACCAGACCGCCCGCCAGCAGCACCAGGCTGTCACCGGGCAGGGGCAGAAAGACGAAGCTCGATTCAAGGAAGAGGATCACCACCAGACAGGTGACGAGCAGACCGATTGCCTGCATTTGTATAAGCTGATCAAAATCCTGATGCCATATGGCAAGCAGCATGTCCTGCATCTGGTGTGACTCCCATCAACGTAATGCGCATTCGTCATGATGACCCGAAGGCCCCGTCTGGTAATCCATCCCTGCTACCACCCCAATGTTCGTATGGGAGGCCTCTTATACACCCGGGGAACTGAACAATAAATTAATGTCTGTGATTTCTGCCCAGCGGTTCACCCTTCTCGCGGCCCCCTGCCCCCGCCAAAGCGAGGGCAGCTTGGCCCATCAGGCCAATGCGCCCCCCCCAAAACAGGACGGGTCGGCCCTTGCCTGGCTGCCAAGCCAGATGAAACCCGTTACAGTGTGAACATGCCCCAATGGACGGGGTACTCATGGAGCCAGGTATGGCAAGACAGCTCTCTTCTCACACACTTTCCTTGCTGGCGGTTATTGCCGGCGTCTCTGTCGGTCTTATGACAAAGGCCCGCGCCAGCGGCGAGAGCCTGGTTCAACAGCGCGCCAACGCCGTCGTCTCCCTGATGAGCTACGCCGTGGTGCCGGATATCACCGCCAGCAACCTGAATATCGGCAGCGGCACCAACGACACCTCTGCCCTCACCATCACCCAGCTCGGGGGTGGCGCCACCCTGAGCGAGGATGTTCCCCTCTATCTGGAGGGCACCCTGGGCTACAGCCGCTACGATCCCCAGTTCGTGTTCACCGATGGCAACGAGACCCGCACCATTCCCACCAAATGGAACAGCCTGAGCGCCACCGGCGGCATCGGCTGGGATGTCGGCGTCCACCGGGATCGCTTTGGTGGCAATCTGGTGCTGCGGCCCATCGCCAATGTCACCCTGGGCACGGTGGCCAGCGACCTTCGCATCGGGGCCGCCCTGCTCGAGCACAGAAGCGGCAAGAATCTGGACTTCCTCGACGGCGGCACCCTCAATGTCTACGGCCTCGGCGGCTCATTGATGCTGGACTATGAGCTCTTCTCCGCCGCCCAGGACATCGATGCCGAGCTGCGCTACTCCTACCAGCATCTGCAAAGCTTCACCGGCACCGCCGAGAGCGTCAGCGGTCAGGCCGATGCGGAAAACCTCGGGCTTTACCTGCGCCGCCGCGCCCCCCTCTGGGACTGGACCCTGCTGGACAGGCCCCTTCGCTACGTGCTGGAAGGGGCCAGAACCGAATACCTGGGGCAGCAACGGGGGCTGCTCGGTTTCAACAGCCTCAACTCTCTGGGACTTGGCCTCGAACTCGACAGCAGCAAGTACGACATCTTCATCACCCGCACCCGGCTGGTGGCCCGCTATATGTTCAGCAACAGTACCAGCGGCTACTCCATCGGACTGGCGATGAGTTTCTAATCGGATCAAAGGGGTACGCCACTCGGCACAGCTCAGTCAACCCAAAACAAGATTCAATTTGAACCTTCCAGAATGCTATCCTGACCGTCCCAATGCTTCTGGAAACCTCTAATGTTCATCACAACACTATTGGCCTCTGCACTCGGCTCGTTTACTGAAGGGCTCTCTTTTCAACACAAGGACTGGGAACTGGCCTGTGACAACACGCGCACATGCCGAGCGGCAGGTTACAGCGCGGAATTGGGTGGACTTTCGGTTCTGCTCACCCGAGAGGCTGGCGCCAAGGGCACACTGCATGCCGAGCTTGCCATCGCAGAGGTTGATCAGCGGGCTCCGGCGGCCCCCGCTGATGGTTTGATCACACTGCGCATCAATGGCGAGGTGCTCGGCATCGTAAAAGAGCGGACTCCGTTCACCCAGCCCCAAACTGCAGCGCTCGTCCGAGCAATCAAAGGGACTGGCAAGGTGGTATTTGAATGGAGCAAGCACCAAGAACCGTTATCCGGTGCCGGTGCCTATGCCATTTTTCTCAAAATGGATGAGTTCCAAGGCCGTCTCAATACCAGTACAGCCCTGACCAAACAGGGCTCGTTACCCACCACAACTATTCCCCCGGCCTTGGTGGCCCCCGTGATCCATGCAGGTGCCGTTGCCGCAGACAACCTATCTCGCCCACTCACCAAGCCTGAGCTACAGAGCATAAGGGCTTGGCTGAAACAACACGTCAATGAAGATGTCTGTCCCAGCGCATATGAGAATCAGGAAGATGGCCAGATCTATCCCCTGAACCAGGAACGAGCCTTGATCCGGATACCCTGCTGGCTCGCCGCTTACAACGACGGTTCGGCATTTATTCTGATTGATACGGACCTTGATACCAGCAGTGCAACCCTCATCAGCACTTACGCAAACGGTTATGGAGAGGGCGAACTGAGTGCCTCGCACAAAGGAAGAGGAATAGGAGATTGTTTTTCTTTCGAAAGCTGGGTATGGGACGGCCAAACCTTCGTGCAGAGTGAGAAAAGCACCACTGGTAGCTGTCGCATGATCACTCTGGGGGGAACCTGGGAGCTACCGACCATGACCAGCCAGGTGGTCAAATCACAATAAACAAGGGCGGCCCATTGGCCGCCCTTGTTGTCTCTGGCTATCAGCGAATGGTCGCCATCTTTCTGACGCAGGCCTGCTCCCTGTCATCCACCCGCTTGGCAAACCAGGCGGTGGTGAGGTTGCGGGTGATCTTGGGGCTCTTTAGCTGGATACCGGGCAAGATGGCGCGGGGTTGCCGTGTCCCGGCCTGTTTGTCGGCCAGGGCGAAGACCCTGTGGTAGAGATCGCTTTTGGCAAAGTCGCTGGTGTCCCCGAGCTTCAGGCTCTGGTGAATGGCCTGCTTGCTCATGTTGACGCGGCTGGCGATGCTGTGGACCGCGAGTTCGGTCTTGCCGGGCAAATCCGAGTCGTAACGGATGAGATCCCCGTCCAGGGCCAGGGGCTTGCCACTCACCCGGCTTACCGCCGCCTGGAAGGCCGCATTGCGGCTCGCGTACCAGCCCGCATTGAAGTCGGCGAAGCGATAGAGGGTATCCGGGTAGTCGGCGGGATAGCCGAAGATGTGTTTGGTGCCAAACCAGATGCCGCCGCGACGAGTGAACACCTCGTGGCGAATGGACTCCTTCACGGGATAGGGGTAGCCACGGGCGTTGGCTTCGGCAAAGGCGACGCTCACCTGCATGGGGCCACCGGTGCGCACCGGGTTGAGGTTGCCAAAGAGCTGCTTGCCCATGGGGACGCTGCCTGTCATGTCTTCGAAGATCTCGCTCATCTCCCGCTCGGTGCGAAGCTTGTCGATGCGCTCGGCATAGCTCTTGCCAGTGGGGGATTGGATGGAGAGGGCCGTGCGCACCATGAACTCGGGGATGAGCAGCTTGCCGGCCCGGGCATTGATCTCCTTCCAGGCAATCTTGTTGAGGTTGGGCACCACGGGGTCCGCCTGATAGGTCGCCTCCTGCTCCGCCACCGCCAGCACGCTGCAGACGTTGTGATCGCTCACCGTCAGCCCCTGGGTGGTGAGCGCCGTCACCACGTCATTGGCCCAGCCCGGCTTGTCCACCACGCTGCGCGGCAGGAAACGCACGATACGGCTCTTCATGTCGGCCGGTTTTTGCGGCTGCATCGCCTTGGGAATGGGGTGCCCCGCCGGCGTCGCCGGGCTGGTCGGGGCGGGAGGCTCGCTGGCACAACCCGACAGCAGGGCAAGGGAAAGCAGTGACAGCCAGCGCCAATGGACATCAAACAAGGAGTGAGAGGGGATCATGAAGGCTTCCTGAAGAGCGGGACCTGCCCCTCATCGTGAATGAGAGGGCTCGAATGCATGGAGGCGGACATTGTAGGGAACAAGTCTGACAAGATGAAGGCGGATGAACCTGCTGGCCCGCTGGCTGCGGCATCCCCTGGCGCCATCACGCCAGCTCCACCCGGTTGCGTCCCAGATGCTTGGCCTGATAGAGGGCGAGATCGGTGCGCTGGAGCAGGGCATCCACCCCCTCCCCGCTCTGGCTGATACCCAGGGCAAGGCTCACGGTGAATCTTACCCCGTCACCTGAGACCAGCTCTTCGGTCGCGCACCTTATCTGCTCCGCCAGCGCACGGGCTTTGTCGCCCGTCATGCCGGGCAGCCAGATGGCAAACTCCTCTCCCCCAAGGCGTGCCACCACCCCATCCAATGGGCAGAGCTGGCGCAGCAGGGTGCTGAATTCACGCAGTACATTGTCGCCGATGGCGTGGCCATAGCGATCGTTGATCAGCTTGAAGTGATCGAGATCCAGCAGCAGGAGCGGCGTCCCCTCCTCTCCGTGCGCCTCCAGCACGGCGCGAAACGCCCGGCGATTGGAGAGCCCGGTCAGCTCGTCTGACATGGCGAGAGAGGAGAGCCGCATCTGGGTGCCATACATCTGTTGCACCATCAGCAGCACACCCCAGGCCGAGGCCAGCATGCCGATCGTGCGCAGGCTGTCTTCCACCGTGGAGAGCCACCAGGGCTGGAAATAGACCTCATCCATCAGATCGATGACACCGGAAACGAGCCAGAGGATCAGCCCGCCGGTGAGGGAGAGATAGGTTCTCAAGGTGATCTGGGCACACTGCACCACCCAGAACATGAACATCAGGGTCAGCACGTTGAGCGCTTCGGCCAGAGCCCCGACGGTATAGAGGTTGTGCTCTGCCAGGGGATCAAAGCTGACCCCGGCCAGGATCCCCGTCAGCAGCAGCAGACAGGGCAGGCTCACCAGCGCGAGACGACGGCAGGGAGGAAGCGAGAAGAACCGGGCGGGGTGAACGGATAACCTGAGGGGAGTCTTCATCATGTTTTGGGCTCCAAGCGCGCATGTCTTCTATCCCGAATGGCAGCCGTTGGCAGCCATCGCCAGCGAACCCCGACGGCATTCCTGGTGGCAAATCACTGATATTGTGGGCCGATTTTTCCATAAAAAACAATCCCCTCACCATATGGGTCAGGGGATTGTTGCAACGGGGACGGCGCGATCTGCCGTGACATCGGGGTGGGCGGCCCTTCCCTGCTCGCCCTCACGACAAACGGGCAGTGCCGCCTCAGGCGCTCTGGCGCAGGGCCTGATGCTGGGCGGCGCCGTTGATCACCGCCTGCAGGGAGGCGTTGACCACGTCGCGACCGACGGCGACGCCACACATCCGGGTGCCTTCGACGCTCAGCAGCACATAGGCGGCGGCGCGGGATTCGGTGCCGGCGGTGAGCGCATGCTCGGAGTAATCCAGCACATCGATGTGCATGCCGGTCTGACGCTGCCAGCCGTTGACCAGGGCCGTGATGGCACCCTCCCCTTCACCACACAATTGCAGGGTGCCGTGGGGGGTCTGCAACTCCAGGCGCAGGCTCTCCTGACTGTCATGACCGAGCTGGAAGCGCCCGATGCGATAGCCGTGGGCAGGCTCAAGATAGTGCTGCTCGAACAGGGTGCGGATCTGCTCCGGGCTGATTTCGCTGCTGCTCGCCTCAGCCTCGGCCTGTACCCGGCGGCTGAAGTCGATTTGCAGCCAGCGCGGCAGTTGCAGACCGAGGTCACGCTCCAGCAGATAGGTCACCCCTCCCTTGCCGGACTGGCTGTTGATGCGGATCACCGCCTCGTAGCTGCGACCGAGATCGGCAGGATCGATGGGCAGGTAAGCCACATCCCAGTAGTGATCCGGTTTTTCTGCCGCGAGAGACTTGCGGATGGCGTCCTGGTGGCTGCCGGAAAACGCCGTGTAGACCAGCTCGCCGGCATAGGGGTGGCGAGGGTGCAGGGCAATCTGGGTGCAGGCCCCCACGGTGGCGACGATGGCATCCATGTCGGACAGGTCCAGCTCGGGGTCAATCCCCTGGCTGTAGAGGTTCATGGCCATGGTGACGATGTCCATGTTGCCGGTGCGCTCCCCGTTGCCGAGCAGGGTGCCCTCGATGCGATCCGCCCCCGCCAGCACCGCCAGCTCGGCGGCGGCCACCCCGCAGCCTCTGTCGTTGTGGGTGTGGATGGAGATGCTCACCTCGGGTCGCGCCTTGAGGTGTCGGCAGAACCACTCCACCTGATCCGCAAACACGTTGGGGGTGCTCACCTCCACCGTGGCGGGGAGGTTCAGGATCATCGGGCGGGCAGCGGCACGCCACTCGTCGATGACGGCGTCACACACCTCGACGGCGAACTCCACCTCGGTACTGCTGAAACTCTCCGGGGAATACTGGAAACTCCACTCGGTGTCCGGATTGCGGGCCGCATACTCCCGCACCCAGCGCGCCCCCTGCACGGCGATGGCCTTGACCCCGTCCTTGCCTGAGTTGAACACATAGTTGCGCTGGGTCGGGTTGACCGAGTTGTAGACGTGGACGATGGCCCGCTTCGCCCCCTTGAGGGCCTCGAAAGTGCGGGCGATCAGATCTTCGCGCGCCTGCACCAGCACCTGGATGGTGACATCATCGGGGATGAGGTTGCGCTCGATGAGCTCGCGCACAAAGTCGAAGTCTGGCTGGGAGGCCGCCGGGAAGCCCACCTCGATGTGCTTGAAGCCGATGTGGGTCATCAGCGCCCACATTTGCAGCTTCTGGGCCACCGTCATGGGCTCGACCAGCGCCTGATTGCCATCGCGCAGGTCCACGGCGCACCAGAGCGGTGCCCGCTCCAGTACCCGGTTGGGCCACTGGCGATCCGCCAGGTTGATCACGGGGGCACGGCGGTATTTGCGATGATCGAAGCTCATATTCAGATTCCCTTGACGGATGGGCGAGGCGCCGGACGACCGGGCCGACAGGCGGGTGGGGCAAGGAGGGGAAGCGGGTTGGTGCGGTAACACCGTCCCTGACGAGTCGCGCGGCGGTAACCCCGCGACCGGTTTTCCTGCGGCCCCCGTCGGTCACCGGGGCCGGCCACGGCAGCCGGATCGGGCTGCGGGCGCTGATCCTCTCGCACGCCACCTTTCGGTATGTCGGCGCAGACGACCTTGTTTGTATGAGCACCCAGTATAGGGAGGTCGTGGGGGCGAGAGATTGCGAAGATTGCACCCCTTCATGCCAATTCAGCAATATTGATGCAGTGAATATCCAATAATGGGGTGAGTATCACCACCCATGATGAATTATCCGCCATCTCCCCCATCTTCCTTGAAGGCGTTTCCCCGGGAGTGGCAGGGCGCGGGCAATAAAAAACCCCGCCATCGCTGGCGGGGTTTGCGTGCATCAAGCGGGCAGCGTGCTGCCGGTGCTCTTAGCGGTTGTTCACCTTCTCGTGCAGCTCCTGCACCGAGTTCACATTGGCGGTGGCATCGACACTGATGGCCATGCAGGTGGCGAAGGCCGCGTGCAGCGTGGTGGTGTAGGCCACCTTGTGCTGCAGGGCGCCACGGCGCAGCTGCTTGGAGTCCTCGATGGCCTGACGACCCTCGGCGGTGTTGACGATGTAGGTGTACTCGCCATTCTTGATGCGATCCAGAATGTGCGGACGACCCTCGTGCACCTTGTTCACCAGACGCGGGTTGATGCTCGCCTCGCCCAAGGTCACGGCGGTGCCGTGGGTGGCGTCGAGGTCATAACCCAGCTCCAGCAGCTTGGCGGCCAGGTTGACCACCCGCTCCTTGTCGCCGTGGCGAACGGACAAGAGGGCGCGACCTTCGCTCGGCACCTGGTGACCGGCACCCAGCTGCGCCTTGGCATAGGCCTCGGCGAAGCTGCTGCCCACCCCCATGACTTCACCGGTGGAGCGCATTTCCGGACCCAGCAGCGGGTCCACACCCGGGAACTTGGCGAACGGCAGTACCACTTCCTTCACCGAGTAGTAGGGCGGGATGATCTCGGTGGTGAAGCCCTGTTCTTTCAGGCTCTGACCGGCCATGACGCGGGCGGCGATCTTAGCCAGCGGTGCGCCGGTGGCCTTGGAGACGAAGGGCACGGTACGGGCGGCACGGGGGTTCACCTCGATGAGGTAAATCTCGTTGTCTTTCACCGCGAACTGCACGTTCATCAGACCGACCACGCCGAGTTCCAGCGCCAGCTTGCGCACCTGCTCGCGCATCTCGTCCTGGATGGACTTGGACAGGGTGTAGGGCGGCAGGGAGCAGGCGGAGTCACCGGAGTGGATACCGGCCTGTTCGATGTGCTCCATGATGCCGCCGATAACCACATCGGTACCGTCGCAGATGGCGTCCACGTCCACCTCGGTGGCGTCGTCCAGGAAGCGGTCCAGCAGTACCGGCGACTCGTTGGAGACGCTCACTGCCTCGGCGAAGTAGCGGCGCAGGTCCTGCTCGTCATAGACGATTTCCATGGCGCGGCCACCCAGCACGTAGGAGGGGCGAACCACCAGCGGATAGGTGATGCGCGTGGCCAGTTGCACAGCCTGCTCCAGGGCGGTGACGGTGCCGTTTTCCGGCTGCTTGAGCCCCAGGCGCTCGACGGCGGACTGGAAGCGCTCGCGATCTTCCGCGCGGTCGATGGCATCCGGGCTGGTACCAATCACCGGCACGCCGTTCGCTTCCAATGCCCGCGCCAGCTTCAGCGGAGTCTGGCCGCCGTACTGGACGATGACGCCCTTGGGCTGCTCGACCCGCACGATTTCCAGCACGTCTTCCAGGGTCACCGGCTCGAAGTAGAGACGGTCGGAAGTGTCGTAGTCGGTGGAGACGGTTTCCGGGTTGCAGTTGACCATGATGGTCTCGTAGCCGTCTTCGCGCAGGGCCAGGGCCGCATGTACGCAGCAGTAGTCGAACTCGATGCCCTGACCGATACGGTTCGGGCCGCCACCGATGACCATGATCTTGTCGCGGTTGGTGGGGTTGGCCTCGCACTCCTCGTCATAGCTGGAGTACATGTAGGCGGTGTTGGTGGCGAACTCGGCCGCGCAGGTATCGACCCGCTTGTAGACCGGGAAGATGTTGTGGCGGGCACGCAGCTTGCGCACTTCCCCTTCGGCCACGCCGAGGATCTTGGCCAGACGGGCGTCGGCAAAGCCTTTGCGCTTGAGGGCGCGCAGGAAGTCGGCGTCGAGACCGGCCATGCCGCGCTCTTTCACCTGCTCTTCCAGTTTCACCAGCTCTTCAATCTGCACCAGGAACCAGGGGTCAATCTTGGTCAGCTTGAACACGCCGTCCATGGAAAGACCGGCGCGGAAGGCGTCGGCGATGTAGAAGATGCGCTCGGCACCGGCATCCTGCAGCTCGTGACGGATGCGGGTCAGGGAGTCGGGGGCGTTCAGGTCAACCATGGGGTCGAAGCCGGTCTTGCCGGTCTCGAGACCACGCAGGGCCTTGTGCAGGGACTCCTGGAAGTTGCGGCCGATGGCCATCACTTCACCCACGGACTTCATCTGGGTGGTCAGACGGTCGTTGGCGCCGGCGAACTTCTCGAAGTTGAAGCGCGGCACCTTGGTCACCACGTAGTCGATGGCCGGCTCGAAGGAGGCCGGGGTGCGACCGCCGGTGATGTCGTTCATCAGCTCGTCCAGGGTGTAACCGATGGCGAGCTTGGCGGCGATCTTGGCGATGGGGAAGCCGGTCGCCTTGGAGGCCAGCGCAGAGGAGCGCGACACCCGCGGGTTCATCTCGATGATGACCATGCGGCCGTCTTTGGGGTTGATGCCGAACTGGACGTTGGAGCCGCCGGTCTCGACACCGATCTCGCGCAGCACCGCCATGGAGGCGTTGCGCATGATCTGGTACTCCTTGTCGGTCAGCGTCTGGGCTGGCGCGACCGTGATGGAGTCACCGGTGTGGATGCCCATGGGGTCGAAGTTCTCGATGGCGCAGACGATGATGCAGTTGTCGTTGCGATCCCGCACCACTTCCATCTCGTACTCTTTCCAGCCGATGAGCGACTCGTCGATGAGCAGCTCCTTGGTGGGGGAGAGATCCAGGCCGCGTTCGCAGATTTCGACGAACTCTTCGGTGTTGTAGGCGATGCCGCCACCGGAGCCGCCCATGGTGAAGGAGGGACGGATGATGCAGGGGAAGCCCACCATCTGCTGCACGCCCCAGGCCTCTTCCATGTTGTGGGCGATACCGGCACGGGGGCACTCGAGACCGATGCTGCGCATGGCCTTGTCAAAGCGGGAGCGATCCTCGGCCTTGTCGATGGCGTCGGCGGTGGCGCCGATCATCTCGACACCGAACTCCTTGAGCACGCCATGCTGCTCCAGCGCCAGGGCGCAGTTCAGCGCAGTCTGACCACCCATGGTGGGCAGGATGGCGTCCGGGCGCTCTTTCTTGATGATCTCGCGCACCACTTCCCAGGTGATGGGCTCGATGTAGGTGGCGTCGGCCATCTCCGGGTCGGTCATGATGGTGGCCGGGTTGGAGTTCACCAGGATGACGCGGTAGCCCTCTTCTTTCAGGGCCTTGCACGCCTGGGCGCCGGAGTAGTCGAATTCGCAGGCCTGACCGATGACGATGGGGCCGGCGCCGAGGATCAGGATGCTCTGTAGGTCGTTACGTTTTGGCATGGCTCTCTTTATCCTCTTAGGCGCGATACTGCTTAATCAATTCAATAAAGTGGTCGAACAGACCGGCACAATCGTGCGGGCCCGGGCTCGCTTCGGGGTGACCCTGGAAGCTGAAGGCCGGACGGTCGGTGCGATGGATGCCCTGGAGCGACCCATCGAACAGGGAGACGTGGGTGGCACGCAGGCACTCGGGCAGGGTCTGCTCGTCCACCGCAAAGCCGTGGTTCTGGGCGGTGATCATCACGGTGTTGTCGTCCAGACTCTTCACCGGGTGGTTAGCACCGTGGTGGCCGAACTTCATCTTGATGGTCTTGGCGCCGGAGGCCAGGCCCAGCAACTGGTGGCCCAGGCAGATACCGAACACAGGGGTGTTGGTATTGAGGAAAGCCTTGATAGCTTCGATGGCGTAGTCGCACGGTTCGGGGTCGCCGGGGCCGTTGGAGAGGAAGATGCCATCCGGGTTCATCGCCAGTACCTCGGCGGCCGGGGTCTTGGCCGGCACCACGGTCAGGCGGCAGCCACGGTCCACCAGCATGCGCAGGATGTTGCGCTTCACGCCAAAGTCGTAGGCCACCACATGGTATTTCAGCTCATCGGCCGCCGGGGTGACGTGACCCTTGCCGAGCTGCCAGCTGCCTTCAGTCCAGCTGTAGGATTCGCTCACGGTCACTTCCTTGGCCAGGTCCATCCCCTTCAAACCGGGGAAGGCGCGGGCCTGTTCGAGGGCATGGGCTTCATCGAGCTGCTTGCCGGCCAGGATGCAACCGGCCTGTGCGCCTTTTTCACGCAGGATGCGGGTCAGCTTGCGGGTGTCGATGTCGGCGATGCCAACGATGTTGTGAGACTTGAGGTAATCGGAGAGGGATTGCTGATTGCGGAAGTTGGAGGCCAGTATCGGAAGGTCCCGGATGATGAGGCCCTGAGCATGGACCTGACTGGACTCTTCATCTTCGCTGTTGGTGCCGGTGTTGCCTATATGGGGGTAAGTGAGGGTAACGATCTGACGGGAATAGGAGGGATCTGTGAGGATTTCCTGATAACCCGTCATCGACGTGTTGAAAACCACTTCACCAACGGAACATCCCTCGGCGCCTATCGACACGCCTTTGAACACAGTTCCATCTTCCAGCACTAGCAATGCAGTGTGATTCAAGACAACCTCCAGTTATTTAGCTTTAAATTCAGCAATTTACCTGGGTGTTGCGGGCTCGGTTCCGGTCTTTGACAGGACTCGAACCCGGCAGATTTCTGGCAAATTGGGCGCATTCTACTTAAAAACGATCTCATTTCAACGTCTTTTCTCGTTTGAAATGCATCTAAATTCAATAAACAAGCAACATTACCCATTATCTATGCACTCACTCGCTTTGCAACCCCCTCTTCAAAAAGAAAAGCCAAACACAGACAACAAAGCGGCGCCCGATGCCATGCAACGTACAAAAAACCAAATTTACCACTTAATAAACAGCAAGATAGAAAATTAAAAAATAAACTACACAACAGCAAAAACACCATTTAAAGCCAGAAAAGTGAACACCAAGAATAGAAAACGTTTTTCTTGGATTGCATTTTTAGTCTATTTCACATCAAGGCGAAATGCCCCCCGCAGGGGAATATTGAGACCCAAACCCGTTACCCCTTGATGACATTTTTGTCGCAAGAGGGTGGCAGGCTTGTAAGAATGGCAGGATTTAGCGAGGTTCACTCAAAAAGTGATGATTAAGGCTCATTTCTACAAAAAAGTGACAAAAAACCCCGGCGGACCGGGGTTTGGCAACCAGTACGGGAGTCTGCACTCCCCCTGAAGACGGTTTATTTCAGACCGAGCACATCCTGCATATCATAGAGACCGGCCCCTTGCTGGCCGAGCCACTTGCCCGCCCGCACTGCACCGTTGGCGAAGGTCAGACGGCTGGAAGCCTTGTGGCTGATCTCGACCCGCTCGCCGATGTCGGCGAACATGACGGTGTGCTCCCCTACCAGATCTCCGGCGCGGATGGTGGCAAAGCCGATGGTGTTGCGATCCCGCTCACCGGTGATCCCCTCACGGCCATAGACGGCGCACTCTTTGAGATCCCGGCCCAGGGTTTTCGCCACCACTTCCCCCATGGAGAGCGCAGTGCCGGACGGAGCATCCACCTTGTGTCTGTGGTGCCCCTCGATGATCTCGATGTCGGTGTACTCCCCCATCACCCTGGCCGCCTGCTCCAACAGCTTGAACACCAGGTTGACCCCGACCGAGTAGTTGGAGGCGAAGACGATGCCGATCTGCTTGCCCGCCTCGTGCAGGGCCGCCTTGCCCGCCTCGTCAAAGCCGGTGGTGCCGATCACCATCTGCTTGCCATGCGCCAGTGCAAAGGCGAGGTTCGCCAGGGTCACCTCGGGGCGGGTGAAGTCGATGATGAGATCGAACTCGTCCTTCACCTTCTCCAGACTGTCGCTGATGATGACGCCAAGGCGCCCCAGGCCGTTGAGTTCACCCGCATCCAGACCTATCACGGCAGAGCCCGGTCGCTCCAGCGCCGCTCCCACCACCACGCCCTCGGCGTTGGCGATAGCCTCCAGCAGCACCTTGCCCATACGACCATTACAGCCCATCACGGCCACACGGATCGGATTGTCCATCTCCACCCTCTCATCTCTTTATTATGGAAAGAGACCGTTTTACCAGCCCGCGCCCCCTTTGAAAAGCCCGATCTGGCCCGCCAAACCACCCCGACATTTAAACGATAAATTCAATAAAAACAGAATAAATGACGGAATAACCAGACAAGTCAGAATCACGAAGCAAAAAGCCCTATCCATCTGGACGGCTATCTTGACCCGGGCGGGCCGACTCACTACTGTTGGCCCCCCATGGTGGCAGGATGCCCGCCCTGTGCCCGCCCCGGAGGCGCCACAGGCAACGACAGGAGGTCATTGTTCAAGTTTCGAGGAACACATGATCCAGACCCAACCCCGTGCCAGAGCCCTGCTGCCCCTTCTGGTCTTTCTTGCCCTCTTCATCGGAACCGGTACCTGGCTGACCCTGCAGGGGGTCGAGTTTGCCTTCTACCAGCTCCCCGCCCCCGTTGCCGCCCTGCCTGCCGTCATGCTGGCCCTGCTGATGGGACGCGAGGGGTTCAACAAGAACCTCGAGACCTTCTTCAAGGGGGTGGGCGAGAGCAACATCATGGCCATGTGCCTCATCTATTTGCTGGCGGGCGCCTTCGCCACCGTGGCCAAGGCCACCGGCGGGGTGGATGCCACGGTCGCCCTCGGCCTATCCCTCATTCCGGGCTGGTGCCTGCTGCCGGGGCTCTTCCTCATCTCTGCCTTCATTGCCACCGCCATGGGTACCTCCATGGGCACCATCGGCGCCGTGGCACCGGTGGCGCTGGGCGTCGCCCAGGCCGCCGGCATCGATCCGATGCTGATGGCGGGGACCATCCTCTCCGGCGCCATGTTCGGGGACAACCTCTCCATCATCTCAGACACCACCATCGCCGCCACCCGCAGCCAGGGCTGCGAGATGAAGGACAAGTTTCGCGAGAACATCAAGATTGCCGCCCCCGCCGCCGTGCTGGTGATCCTGTTCTATCTGGTGCTGGGCTCCACCGGTGAAGCGCCGGCCCCCACCGCCGAGGCGGACTTGCTCAAGGTCGCCCCCTATCTGCTGATCCTGGTGCTGGCCCTCTCTGGCATGAACGTCTTCATGGTACTGGGGCTCGGCATCCTGGCGGCCGGTGGCGTGGGGCTGCTTGGCAGCTACTCTCTCGGCCAGTTCAGCAAGGACATCTATCAGGGCTTTACCAGCATGCAGGAGATCTTCCTGCTCTCCATGCTCATCGGCGGTCTGGGTGCCCTGATGGAACGCCAGGGGGGGCTCGCCTGGATAAGTGAGCGCATCGCCGCCCTGATTGCCCGCTTCACCCGCCACCACGATGGCGAGCAGAACGAGAAGGCGGCCGAGCTCGGCATCGCCGGCGTGGTGAGCCTCACCAACCTGTGCACCGCCAACAACACCGTGGCCATCATAGTCGCGAGCAAGGTGGCCAGGGATCTGGCGGACCATCACGGGGTCACCCCGCGACGCGCCGCCTCCATGCTGGACATCTTCTCCTGCGTGGTGCAGGGGCTGATTCCCTGGGGCGCCCAGGCGCTGCTGCTGGGTTCCATCTTCGCCCTCTCGCCGATCCTGGTCGTGAGCATGAGCTTCTACCCCATGGCGCTGGCCCTGGCCGCCATCGTGGCCGTTTTCCTCAAGCACCAGATGGGCGCAGTGGCTCCCGCCCCCCACCGTTCCTGACGCCCGACCTCAGGGGCCGCCCGGCTGACGGCCCCGCCATCGGCTTTTCATCCCGTCGGCCCCTTGCTAAGGTAGCGCCAGCCCACCTTTGCCCAGGAGTCCCCATGCCGGATACCCAACCCGAACGCCAGAACCTGCGCCAGCTCATTCGCCAGCGCAGAAAAAGCCTGAGCCAGGCCGAGCAGCAGGCCGCGGCCCAGCAGTTGGTCGAACGCTTCCAGGAACACCCCGGCATCCTCGCGGCCAGGCGCATCGCCCTCTATCTGGCCAACGACGGGGAGCTCGATCCCCTGCCCGCCATCCACTGGCTGTGGGCCCGGCAAAAGGAGGTCTACCTGCCGGTGCTGCACCCCTTCACCCCGGGTCACCTGCTCTTCTTGCGCTACACCGCCACCACCCCCATGACCCGCAACCGCTACGGCATCGCCGAGCCCGAGCTCGACGTGCAGCAGGTACTGCCCCACAGCATGCTGGACATCATCTGCACCCCGCTAGTGGCCTTCGATGAGGCTGGCAACCGCCTCGGCATGGGGGGCGGCTACTACGATCGCACCCTCGCCTGCTGGCACGAGCACCAGCTCGGCCCAAGACCCCTGGGGCTCGCCCACGATTGCCAGCAGGTGGATGCCGTCCCCCGGGAGCAGTGGGACGTGCCGCTCCCCCAGATCATCACCCCCAGCCGCAGCTGGCACTTTGCCTGATCAGGTGGGGGCGCCCCCTTCGGTTCAATAAACAGGCAAACGATTTACATCTTGGGGATTTTTGCGCCGGAACGTGAGCACCATGGTCGCTCTGGGGGGGATGCTTGGATATAATGCGCCCGCTTTTTCCATAAGGATCCATCATGACTCAAGATGAAATGAAGAAGGCGGCCGGTTGGGCTGCGCTCAAATACGTGGTACCCGGCACCATCGTCGGGGTGGGCACCGGCTCTACCGTCAATCACTTCATCGACGCACTGGCGACCATGAAAGACCAGATCAAGGGCGCGGTGTCGAGCTCCATCGCCTCCACCGAGCGCCTCAAGGGTCTCGGCATCCCGGTGTTTGACCTCAACGACATCGATGCCCTCTCCGTCTACGTGGATGGTGCCGACGAGATCAACGCCAGCCGCGACATGATCAAGGGGGGCGGCGCCGCCCTGACCCGCGAGAAGATCGTCGCCGCCGTGGCCGACCAGTTCATCTGCATCATCGACAACACCAAGACCGTCGACGTGCTGGGCACCTTCCCCCTGCCGGTGGAAGTGATCCCCATGGCCCGCGAATACGTGGCCCGCGAGATCCGCGCCCTTGGCGGCAACCCGGTGTGGCGTGAAGGGGTGGTGACCGACAACGGCAACATCATCCTGGACGTCAAAGGCATGGCCATCACCGATGCCAAGGCTCTGGAAACCCGCCTCAACAGCATCGTGGGCGTGGTCACCAACGGCCTGTTCGCCCACCGTGGCGCTGACGTTGTGCTGATCGGCACCCCCGAGGGTGTGATCACCAACTAAGGCCCGCTCCCCGGACCTCTCCCTCCGGGCAAGCCCCCGCCCGGGTCAGTCAATCTGACTGCCCCAAATGGACAACGGCGCCTCATGGCGCCGTTTCTGGTTATCCCTCAATGGGTTGTAGCAGCACATCTGCAACAATCGTTGATAACTTCAAAGAATTTGACTTTCGTCACAAATATTCCCTCTCCCAAACGTTTTTGCTACTTTACGGTTTTCTTCACACTGCAAGCCTGAACGCATTTTTCAAAACAATAGAGGGAACGTCATGACAGCCAAGTTTTCGCTGGACAAGGATAAGATCAAGGTACTGCTGCTGGAGGGAGTCCATCCCAACACGGTGGAGACCTTTCGGGCAGCCGGCTACACCAATGTGGAATATCTGAAGACGTCCCTGTCGGAAGAGGAGTTGATCGAGCGCATTCGTGACGTGCATTTCGTGGGCCTGCGTTCACGCACCCAGATCACCGAGAAGGTGCTGGATGCCGCCACCAAGCTGGTGGCCATCGGCTGCTTCTGCATCGGCACCAACCAGGTCTCCCTCGACGCCGCCCACGTGCGCGGCATCCCCGTCTTCAACGCCCCCTTCTCCAACACCCGCTCCGTGGCCGAACTGGTACTGGGGGAGATCCTGCTGCTGCTGCGCGGCATTCCCGAGAAGAACGCCAAGTGCCATCGCGGCGTTTGGGAGAAGCTGGCCAACCGCAGCGTCGAAGCCCGCGGCAAGAAGCTCGGCATCATCGGCTACGGCCACATCGGCACCCAGCTTGGCATCATCGCCGAGATGATCGGCATGAAGGTCTATTACTACGACATCGAGAACAAGCTCTCCCTTGGCAACGCCATCCAGGTGCCGAACCTGGTGGAACTGCTCAACATGTCTGACGTCATCAGCCTGCACGTACCGGAAACCGCCTCCACCAAGGATCTCATCGGTGCAGAGCAACTTCGCATGATGAAACCGGGCGCCATCTTCATCAACGCCTCCCGCGGCACCGTGGTGGACATCGACGCCCTGGCCGACGTCATCAAGAGCGGCCACCTCTCCGGCGCCGCCATCGACGTCTTCCCGGTGGAGCCCAAGTCCAACGACGAGGAGTTCCTCACCCCGCTGCGCGGCCTGGACAACGTGATCCTGACCCCCCACATCGGCGGCTCCACCCAGGAAGCCCAGGAAAACATCGGTCTGGAAGTGGCCAACAAGCTGGTCAAATACTCCGACAACGGCTCCACCCTCTCCGCGGTCAACTTCCCGGAAGTCTCCCTGCCCGGCCACAAGGGCTCCAGCCGCCTGCTGCACATTCATCGCAACCAGCCCGGCGTGATGAACCAGATCAACCAGATCTTCGCCGACGAGGGGATCAACATCGCCGGTCAGTACCTGCAGACCAGCAGCGAGATCGGTTACGTGGTCATCGACGTCGAAACCGAGCACAGCGAGAAGGCCCTGGCCCGTCTCAAAGAGATCAATGGGACCATCCGTGCCCGGATCCTGCACTGATAAGCCCTTATCTGCGCAGCAAAAAGCCCGTCGTGATGACGGGCTTTTTTATGTCAGGAGAAAGGTTGCTCTCGCAACCTACCACCACCCCAGCAGGTTGCGGCCCACCAGGGCGCCCCACACCAGGGCGTTCAAGGCCAGGGCGATGAAGACGGCGGCGGAGCCCAGATCCTTGGCGCGGCCCGAGAGTTCGTGATGCTCGGAGCCGATGCGATCCACCACCGCCTCCACGGCGGAGTTGAGTACCTCGACGATCACCACCAGCCAGCTGATGCAGACGAGCAGCAGGATCTCGTTGAGGGAGTCACCTATCCAGAATGCCAGCGGCATCAGCAGCAGGATGAGCAGCAGCTCCTGACGGAAGGCGGCCTCGTTGACCCAGGCCGATTTGAGACCTTTCATGCTGTAACCGGTTGCGTTGATGATGCGGGTGATCCCGGTCGCGCCTGGCTTTGCCACGATAACTACCTCATTTGAAATGGCTTTTGGGTTCACATCCTATCAGAGCCGCCCAAGGTTTCCATCGGGTGACTTTTGCTTTATTTTATTCCCTTGCATTTTGGCATCCCGCCCACCTTATCCACTCGAGAATTGAGTCGTATGTCCATTCACACCGATGAATTGCGCACCCGTCGCCTGGAGGCCCTGATCACCCCAAGCGAGCTGGCGCACGCCTTCCCGTTAACCGACACCATCGCCCAGAACCTGCTGGATGCCCGCCGCCAAGTGGAAGCCATTCTGTCCGGTGAGGATCAGCGCCTGCTGGTCATCGTCGGCCCCTGCTCCATCCACGATCCCGCCGCCGCCCACGAATACGCCCTGCGTCTGAACACCCTGCGTGAAGAGTACAAAGAGAGCCTGTGCATCGTGATGCGCACCTACTTCGAAAAGCCGCGCACCATCGTCGGCTGGAAGGGGCTCATCAATGATCCGCGCCTGGACGGCAGTTTCGACGTCAATGAAGGGCTGAAACTGGCCCGCAAGCTGCTGGTGGACATCAACGAGACCGGCATGCCCACCGCCACCGAGTTCCTCGACATGGTGACCGGCCAGTACATCAGCGATCTCATCACCTGGGGCGCCATCGGCGCGCGCACCACCGAGTCCCAGGTTCACCGGGAGATGGCCTCCGCCCTCTCCTGCCCGGTGGGGTTCAAGAACGGCACCGACGGCAACACCCGCATCGCCATCGATGCGGTGCGCGCCGCCCGTCACAGCCACATCTTCTACTCCCCGGACAAGGACGGCAAGATGACCATCTACCGCACCGCCGGCAACCCCTACGGCCACGTGATCCTGCGCGGCGGCCACCGTCCCAACTACGACACCGCCAGCATCGACGAGGCGTGCGAGGCTCTGGCCCAGGTGGGCCTGCCGGAGCGCCTGGTGGTGGACTTCAGTCACGGCAACAGCATGAAGGATCACCGCCGCCAACTGCTGGTGGCCCAGGATATCTGCGATCAGCTGCGCCGCGGCCGCACCGGCATCGCCGGCATCATGGCCGAGAGCTTCCTGGTGGAAGGGCGTCAGGACGTGGAGAACGGCTGCGCCGCCACCTTCGGCCAGAGCATCACAGATGCCTGTCTGTCGTGGAGTGACACCGAAACCCTGCTGGCCATGCTGGCAGAAGCCGCCCAGGTGCGGCTGGACAAGCAGAAAGCCTGAACAACCGCTCAACGCTCTCTCTACCAATTCAAAGAGCCAGGCATCACGGATGCCTGGCTCTTTTCATTTCCACAGTGATTCACTCGCCCCCTTGGCTTCACTCAGCCTCTGCAGGTTTTCAATGCTGTATCCGTAGTCGACGGAGCGGCTCCCTTCTCCCACTTGTTTTAAAAGAATGGGAGAAGGGCTGGGGATGAGGGGGAAGACCGCCTCAAAGACTCGGCATAAACCAGGTGCGGCCGGCCGCCTCGATGCGATCGGTGCGGATCTGGAACACCCGCTCCAGCAGCGCCTCGTCGATGATCCCGACGTCCCCTTCCCCCACCACGCGGCCCTGTTGCAGGCAGAGCACGCGATCCGCCCAGTCGATGGCCAGATTGATGTCGTGGATGGCCACCACCACCAGCAATCCCTGCGCGGCCAGTTGCTTGAGCAGCCGCAGCAGCGCCATCTGGTGATGCAGATCCAGCCCCGCCAGGGGTTCGTCCAGCAGCAGCACCCGCCCGGTCGGATTGAGGCTTGGCCAAAGTTGCAGCAGAGTGCGGGCGATCAGCACCCGCTGCTGCTCCCCCCCGGACAATCGACTGAAGTCCCGAGCCAGCAGAGGCGCCAGTTCCAGGGCGTCGCACACATCCGCCACCGCCTGCGCCTGGGCATCGGGGTCCCCCTCCTCCAGCCCCAGGCTCAGCACCTGGAACACCGGGATGTGGAACAGCTGGGGCTGGCGCTGGGGCAGCATGGCGCGCCGCGTTGCAAGCTCGGGCCAGCTCAGGGTCGTGATGGCCTCTCCCCCCAGCAAGACGGCGCCATCGGCGGGCAGCAGGCCCGCCAGGGCCCCGAGCAGGGAGGACTTGCCGCTACCGTTGGGGCCGAGCAGGGCCACCAGCTGACCACCGGACCAGGCGAGATCCAGGGGGGCGAGGCGATGGGGGATGGCCAGGGCGCGGGCCTCCAGCCGCCAGGGGGCGGGATCAGCGGGACACATCGGCATCTTGCCTCAGCAGCAAATAGATAAAGAGCGGGGCACCCACCGAGGCAGTGATGACCCCGATGGGCAACTCACCGGCGTGCAGCGCCGAGCGGGCCACCAGATCGGCCCCGAGCAGCAGGGCGCCGCCCCCCAGCGCCGAGGCGGGCAGCAGGAAGCGCTGATCGCTGCCGCCGCACAGGCGCAGCAGGTGAGGCACCACCAGGCCGACGAAACCGATGACGCCGCACAGGGAGACCGCCACCCCGGTGAGCAGACATACCGCCAGCACCAGGCGTACCCGCATGCTGTCCACGTTCAGCCCCATGAGGCGGGCCTGGGTCTCCCCCAGCAGCAGTTGTTGCAGTGCCCGCCCCTGCCAGCAGAGCCAGCCGAGGGTGAGGGGCAGCACCAGCCACCACCAGGCGAGCTGCTGGCTGCCGTAGGCGAGGCTGCCCATCATCCAGAACATGAATTCCCGCAAGGCGCCGTCGTCGGCGAAATACATCAGCCAGGTCATGGCCGCATTGGTGAGGATGCCGATGGCGACCCCGAACAGCAGCAGCCGCCCATGGCCGAGCCGTGCCCGGCGTGCGAGACGGATGAGCAGCATGGTCACCACCAGGGCACCGCCAAAGGCCGCCAGCGACAGCCCCCAGCCCGGCAAATAGAGCCCGAGCCCCTTGGCCACCGCCATCGCCACCATGGCGGCCAGCCCAGCGCCGCTCGAGACGCCAAGCAGGCCGGGTTCCGCTACCGGGTTGTGCAGCATCACCTGGAGCACGGCACCACCGCAGGCAAGGGAGGCCCCCGCCAGCAGGGCCAGCAGGGCGCGCGGCAGGCGCAGCTCCAGCAAGATACGCAGCTCCAGATCCCCCAGCGGCTGCCAGGGCAGCAGCACGAACTCCCCGAGGGCGAGGGAGAGCAGGAACAGGGCCAGGGTCAGCAGCGACAGCAGGAGCAGCCAGCGGCGCTGCCAGCGCTGCTGGCGACGGATGAGAGCGAGATACACGGGATCCCCAAGAAGCGAGGCCCGCCGGGGGGCAGGCAGGAAAGCTGCATGATAACAGCGCGTTACCACCCAAGGTCAAGGCTGGTAGGGCTTGGCCAGCGCCGCTATCTCGCCGCTCTCCACCATGGCTTGCAACGCCTGCGCCAGCTTGGGGCCCAGCTCGTGGTGGGGTGAGTGCTTGCTCATCCCGAGGTAGAGCACCACCGGGTTGGGGGGCTGGAAGGGCGCCTTGACGAGGCCGGCGTCGTTGCGCTGGCTCAGGGCGTAATCCACCTGGCAGTCGGTCCCTATCATCAGGGGCAGGTGGCCCCGCTCCACCATGCGCTGCAACTGGTCTTCGGTGGGGACCCCGTGCTTGTCGAGCCCGGCGTCGCCATCGAAGGGGGGGAAGTAGGCGGAGTTGAGCACATAGCCAATCTCGCGGCCCCGCAGATCCTCGTAGCGCCTGAGGCCGGCCACGGCGGCGGGCTTGCCATAGAAGGCAGGCCGGCACTGGTAATAGGACGGCTGCAGGTAGTCGATGAAGGCGGCCCGCTCCTCGGTGTGAGCCAGCCCTATCATCAGATCCACCTGACCGGTCTGCATCTGTTTGAGTGCCCGTCCCCAGGGCACCCGTTTGAGGGTGAGCACAATGCCGCTGCGTGCCTGCAACTGGCGCAGAATGTCGATATCCAGCCCCTGGAAGTCGTCGTTCTCTGCCAGCATGCGAAACGGCGGCCAGACATCGGTGGCCACCGTCAGGGTCGGCGCACCTTGCGCCCAGCAGGCAAACAACAGACAAAGCGCACCCCAGCTTGTCTTGCCCATCCAGCTTTCGCCTTCTTTTGTTACATCCTTGTGAGCTAAAAATACCCTCAAGCACCACTTATGAAAACCCATGGAGTCGAGATAAAATGCATTGATTTAAAAGGAGAACCTAATGAACCCCATCATGACCAGTATCGGCCTGCTCATCTGCAGCAACGTCTTCATGACGTTTGCCTGGTACGCCCATCTCAAGAGCATGAATCACAAACCCTGGATCATCGCCGCCCTGGTGAGCTGGGGGATAGCCCTGTTCGAATACCTGTTGCAGGTGCCCGCCAACCGCATCGGCCACACCGTGCTCTCCGTCGGCCAGCTCAAGATCCTGCAGGAGGTGATCACCCTCACCGTGTTCGTTCCCTTCTCCATCTTCTATCTGAAAGAAGACCTGAAGTGGGACTACCTCTGGGCGGGTCTGTGCATCCTGGGCGCGGTCTTTTTTGTGTTCCGCGAAAAACTGACCGGCGCCTGAGGCTGTACACTCAAGCCATTCATCATCCCCCAGCCCTTTGAGCGACGAGGCCCCTCATGGAATTGAGAGACATGCTGCAGATCCTGGCCAAACAGGACGGTTCCGATCTCTATCTCTCCACCGGCGCCCCCCCCTGCGCCAAGTTCAACGGCGCCCTGCGCCCCCTCACCCAGGAGCCCCTGGGGCCGGGCGAGGTGGCCCGCATCGCCTACGACATCATGGATCTCGAGCAGAAACAGCAGTTCGAGAAGGAGCTGGAGATGAACCTCGCCATCTCCCTGCCCCAGATAGGCCGCTTTCGGGTCAACATCTTCAAGCAGCGAAATGAAGTTTCCCTGGTGGCGCGCAACATCAAGACCGAGATCCCCCGCTTCGAGGATCTCAAACTCCCTCCGGTGCTCCTCGACACCATCATGGAGAAGCGGGGTCTGGTGCTCTTCGTCGGCGGCACGGGGTCCGGCAAATCCACATCGCTCGCGGCCCTCATCGATCATCGCAACCGCAACAGCGGCGGCCACATCATCACCATCGAGGATCCGGTGGAGTTCGTCCATCGCCACCAGAAGAGCATCATCAACCAGCGGGAGGTGGGGGTGGATACCCGCAGCTTCCACGCGGCCCTGAAGAACACCCTGCGCCAGGCGCCGGACGTCATCCTCATCGGCGAAATCCGCGATCGGGAGACCATGGAGCATGCCCTCGCCTTCTCGGAGACCGGGCATCTGGCCATCTCCACCCTGCACGCCAACAACGCCAACCAGGCGTTGGATCGCATCATCAACTTCTTCCCGGAAGAGCGCAGACCCCAACTGCTCAACGACCTTGGCAACAACCTCAAGGCCTTTGTCTCCCAGCGGCTGGTGAAGACCACGGACGGCGGGCGCCGGGCGGCGGTGGAGGTGATGCTCGGAACCCACACGGTGCGCGATCTCATCAAGCGCGGCGAGTTTGGCGGCCTCAAGGAGATCATGGAAAAATCCAGGGCCCTTGGCATGGTGACCTTCGACAGCACCCTGTTCGATCTGGTGGTCGAGGGGGTGATCGACGAGGAGGAGGCGGTGAAGAACGCGGACTCCCAGAACAACCTGCGCCTCAAGATCAAACTCTGGCGGGAGAAGGGCCAGATAGGCAACAGTGCGGCGGCGAGCGGCTGGAGCCTGGAGCCCACCAAGGACGAGGGAGACCTCTTCTGAGACGGGCCCGGCGGCCACGAAAAAGGGAACCCTCGGGTTCCCTTTTGCATATGGGCAGGCGTCAGCCCTTCTGGACCAGCCCTATCTGGCCGGGCTCGCACCACTCGAACGTCACCTCTTCGTGCTTGCCGCAGCAGGAGCCGCCACACAGGCGGCTCTCCCGCTTGGCGACGCGCCCCTTGCGCATCCAGACCCCGAGCATGGCCTCTACCGCATCCTCGGAGGTGTGGAAGTGGCGGGCCAGCGCCCGTCGACTCACCTTCTTGTGCAGGGCCAGATAGTCCCCCAGTTCACGCAGGATCACAGAATACCCTCCCTCTCGGCGCACTCGCCCCTGACCATGAGCCCCTTCACAGGGTCACCACCTTGCGGGCGACGATGTCGCCGTGACGACGCCCCAGCCACCAGAGCAGCACCAGGGAGAACAGATAGCTCAGGCTCCAGACCAGGCTCTGCGCCGGGTGGGCGGCGAAGGTCGCCAGTTGATAGAAGAGGGTGGCGCACAGGAAGGCGACGTAGTTGCACCAGGCGGCGGTGAACAGGGCCCACTGGCGACCGGTCTCTCGTACCAGGGCCCCCATGGCGGCGGCGCAGGGCATGTAGAGCAGCACGAACAGCAGGTAGGCAAAGGCTCCGGCCACGCCGTCGAAGTGGGTCTGCATGTTGCCGTAGGTGGAGGTGTCCACCTCCTGGGCCTCGGCTGCCGCCTGCTTGTCCTCCAGATCCCCCACCTTGAGCCCCATGGGATCGGCGGGGTCGATGTCCGCCAGGTTGGCGGGAATGGTGGCCAGCGCCGCTTTCAGGCTGCCCAGCAGGGAGTATTCACTCTCCTCCTCATCACCGGCGCCGCCGGCGTAGAGGCTGTTGAGGGTAGCGACCACCGCCTCCTTGGCAAAGATGCCGGTGAGGATGCCCACCGTGGCCTGCCAGTTGTCGTCGCGCACGCCTATGGGATGCAGCACCGGGGTCACGGACTGGCTCAGCTTGCTCAGCACCGAGTTCTCCTGATCCTGGTTGCCGAAGCTGCCGTCGGTGCCCAGCGAATTGAGCACGCTCAGCACCGCCACCATCAGGACGATGGTCTTGCCCGCGCCGAAGATGAAGCCCTTGAGTTTCTGCCAGGTGCGCAGCCCCACGTCCACCGGACGGGGCCACTCGTAATCGGGCATCTCCATCACCATGGAGTCGCTCTTGCCCGGCAGCAGGGTGCTGCGCAGGAAGAGGCCGGTGAGCACCGCCACCAGGATGCCGAACAGATAGAGACCGAACACCAGGTTCTGCCCCGACTCGGGGAAGAAGGCCACCGCGAACAGGGCGTAGACCGGCAGACGGGCACCGCAGGACATGAAGGGCGCCATGGCCGAGGTCATCAGCCGCTCGCGCTCCGACCCCAGGGTCCGGGTTGCCATCACCGCGGGCACGGTGCAGCCAAAGCCCATCAGCATGGGGACGAAGGCCTTGCCGGGCAGGCCGAGGCGACGCATCAGGGCGTCCACCACGAAGGCGGCGCGGGCCAGATAGCCGGAGCTCTCCAGCACCGCGAGGAAGAGAAAGAGGCAGCCCACCACGGGGATGAAGGTCGCCACCGTCTGCAAACCGGCACCCACGCCGTCCGCGAGCACGGCCCCCAGCCAGTCGGGGGCACTCATCAGCCCCAGCAGGTGGTGCACTCCGTCCACGAACAGGGCCCCCCCGAGGATGTCGAAGAAGTCGATGAAGGCGCTGCCCACCTTGATGGCGAACATGAACATCAGGTACATCACCAGCAGGAAGAAGGGGATGCCCACCCAGCGGTTGAGCAGCACCCTGTCCAGCCGTTCGCTCTGGGCGACGGTGAGCTTGTCCTGATGACGGCACGCCTGCTGGCACCAGTGGTGGATATGGCCGTAGCGCAAATCAGCGAGTTGCAGGTCGATGTCCTGGGCGTGGTGGGCACGGCTCACCACGTTGTCGGCCGCCGCCTGCTGCCCCGCCGCCAGGGTCGCCTGCATGGCGATGTCTTCCTCCAGCAGGCGCAGGGCGCGGCCACGCCGATGCAGATGATGGGGGGCGAGCAGGGTCTCCAGCTCGGCGATGTCCCCCTCGAGGGGCTGACCGTAGTCGAGCATCAGGGCGGGCTGGGACTGGCCGATAAACTGGTGGATCCCCTCTTTGAAGGCCGCTACCTGCTGGCGATTGTGGGCCGAGAGCGACACCACGGGGCACCCCAGCGCCTTGGCGAGCAAGGCCTCGTCGATGGTGATGCGCCGCTTTTGCAGCAGATCCATCTTGTTGAGCACCACCACCATGGGCAGCCCCAGCTCCCGCAGTTGCAGGGTGAGGTAGAGGGAGCGCTCCAGGTTGGCGGCATCGATGACGTTGAGCAGCAGATCCGGCTGCTGGCGCTGGACGAAGCGACTGGCGATCTGCTCGTCCAGGCTCGCCTCCTGGTTGGCCAGGGCATAGATGCCGGGCAGGTCCACCAGGGTGTATTCCTGCCCGCGGGCAGCAAAGGCCCCCATCTTCTTGTCGACGGTGACCCCGCTCCAGTTCCCCACCTGCTGGCGGGAGCCGGTCAGGGCGTTGAACAGGGAGGTCTTGCCGCTATTGGGATTGCCCACTGTGACCAGGTTGTAGCTCATACCGGCTCCACCTCGATTTGCTGGGCCAGACTCCGCTGCATGGAGAGGCAGATGCCCTGGCACTGGATCTGGAGCGGGTCCCCCAGGGGTGCGGCCCGCAGATAGAGGATCTCGGTCTGGGGCAGCAGCCCCATCACCATCAGCTTGCGCCGCAAGGCGCGGCCAAGGTGGTTCATGTGCGTGATGCGAGCGCTCTGTCCCGGCGACAGCTCTGTGAGTACCATGACGGGCTCCTGAAGTTAAACAAGAATAATTCGCTTTTAATGGGGGAATTATAAGCTGTGCCCTCAACATTTATTTGCGTAAAATCAAACTCCGCTTAGCTAACCGACAAAGTATTGCCATGAGTCACGACAACAACAGCCGCCTGGTCTATAGCACGGACGGCGGCATGATCAAGGAATCCGCCCCCGCCCAGCACGCCTCCCCCTTCCCCGCCGACGGGGTCGTGCGCATCCGCCGCGAGACCAAGGGACGCAAGGGGGCCGGGGTCATCAGCATCCACGGCGTTCCCGTCGACCAGCAGAAGGCCCTCGCCACCCTGCTCAAGAAAAAGTGCGGTACCGGCGGCGGTCTCAAGGAGGGGATCATCGAGATCCAGGGGGACAAACGGGACCTCATCAAGGCCGAACTGGAGAAGGCCGGCTTTCAGGTCAAGCTGGTGGGGGGATAATTCCCCATCCCGCGCCTTGCCTCACCGGGGGTTTTTCCCTAGAATGCCCGCTCCCATCGAGGGGGAGTAGTCTCGCCACGGACCCGTTCCGTGCGCGATCCTGATCAACATACTTGGTGCCAACTCACCATGGTCAGGGTGATCCGGGCAATGCCGGATTTGACAAGACCTTTGACGGGCCAGTGCCAAAACCGGGGACGGATGGCGCAGGCTTGTCTTTGGTTTATAACAATTCCGTCCCCCGGTCATTTTTATGGAAGCCTTGTTAACCTCCACCATCAGCGTTGCCATCGCCGAGATCGGCGACAAGACACAGCTGCTGGCTCTGTTGCTCATCTGTCGTTTTCGCAAACCCTGGCCCATCATCGCCGGCATGCTGGCTGCCACCCTGCTCAACCACGCAGGGGCCGCCTGGATAGGGGAATTCATCAGTCGCTGGATGGATCCCAAGGTGATGACCTGGCTGGTCGCTGGCGCCTTCATCGCCATGGCCGCCTGGATCCTGGTGCCGGACAAGATGGACGATGAAGAGAGTTCCCTGGACAAGTATGGCCCCTTCATGGCCACCTTCGTGCTCTTCTTCATCGCCGAGATCGGTGACAAGACCCAGATAGCCACCGTGCTGCTGGCAGCCAAGTACGACTCCCTGATCCAGGTGATCACCGGTACCACCCTCGGCATGATGCTGGCCAACGTGCCCGTGGTGCTGCTCGGCAAGCTCGGGGCCGACAAGCTCCCCCTCAAGGGGATCCGCATTGCCTGCGCCATCCTCTTTGCGGGGCTTGGCATCTCCACCCTGATCTTCGCCTGACCTCCATAGAAGCCGGCGGGGGATCAGCGTGAGCACTGATCGCCACCGCCGCCCCGGACGTCCTTCAGGCCCCCTCCTCACGGCGGGGGCCTTTTTAGTGCAAAGACATGGCCCCGTGCCGCGACCTGTGTCGCAGCGCCGACGGCGCCCCTGCCCCGAGACGCGTCGCCGTGCCATAATGCCTTATCTTTCAGGCATCACGGCTTCAGGAGCCCCCATGCACCTCACCTCAAGACAGACCCTGCTCGACTGGGTCAGGCGCGGCCGCCTGCCACGGGCCTCGCTGCCTGCCGCCCTGGCACTGTGCGATCTGCCCCCCAGCCCTGCCCGCTGGCAGTGGCTGTTCGACAGGCTGCTGCTCTGGCTCGGCTGCCTCTGCCTTGGCGCCGGCCTCGTCTTCTTCGTCGCCTTCAACTGGCAGGCCCTGGGGCGCCTCTCACGTCTCGCCCTGCTGGAGCTGCCGTTGCTCGCCATGCTCCTGGTGCTCTGGCGCAAACCCATGAGTGACACCCCGCGCCAGGCCCTGCTGCTGGCCCTGGCCCTCAACCTCGGCGCCCTGCTCGCCCTGGTGGGCCAGACCTACCAGACCGGCGCCGACCCCTGGCAACTCTTCGCCACCTGGGCCCTGATGCTGCTGCCGCTGGCGGCCCTTGGCAGAAGCCCGCTGCTCTGGACCCTGGCCTGGCTGCTCGGTCAGCTCGCCCTGGTGCTCTACTGGCGGCTCGGCCTTCTCGATCTCTTCTTCTCCTTCAACGAGGAGGCCCTCGGCTGGTGCCTGACCCTGCTCAACGCCGCCCTCTGGGGTCTGCTCATCCTGGTGCCCGCCCGCTACGCCCTGATCCCCTCCTGGCTCGCGGGGCTGGCCGCGGGGCTCGGCATCACCCTGCTTACCCTGCTGGCCCTGTTCGATGCCGCCTCTCCCTGGGTCTGGCCTGCCTGGCTCGCCTGGCTCGGCGCCGCCTACCTGCGCTGGCACCACAGGTTCATCGCCGGGCTCGCCATGGGGTGCCTGAGCCTTATCGCCGTCATCCTCGCGGCCCTTGGCAAGTGGATGGAGCCGGACATGAACGGCTTTTTGCTGCTGGCCCTCATCGCCATCGGCCTGTCGGTGATGGCCAGCCGCTGGCTGCAACAACAACGGAGGCAGCATGTCTGATCTCACCCCCTGGGAGCGCCTGCGTGCAGCCCAACTTGTGGAAGGGGATGCCCCCCGGGATGAACAGCCCCACTGGTCGGGCCGTTTTCTGCTCGGCATGGTGGGCTGGATAGCCGCCCTCTTCCTGCTCTTCTTCCTCTTCATGGCCTTCGAGCAGCTGACCCGCGACCCCAACAACGCCCTCACCATGGGGATGGTGCTGATGGCCGCCGCCCTCGGTCTCAACCGCATGGCGACCCGCAGCGATCTCTGGGATCAGTTCGTGCTGGCGCTGGCGCTGGCGGCAGATGCCTGGCTGCTCTACGGCCTGCTGGACAGGCTGGATCTGAACGTCGCGTGGCTCTGGTTCGGTCTGACCGCCTTCTCCCTCGGGGTGGCCGCCCTGTTCGAGCACTGGCTGATCAGGCTGTTCCACAGCTTCGCCGCCGCCATCCTGCTCACCCTCGCCCTCGCCTGCCTCGGCCTGCACCTGCTGGCCCTGCCGCTGGTGATGGGCGCCGTCGCCCTGTGCTGGCTGCAGGCGGAGCGCGATCCCGCCCGCCATCTGCTCTATGAATCCCTCACCCTGGGGCTGGCACTCTCCCTGCTGGTGCTGGGACGGCTGCACCACCCCCTGTGGGAGGGAGGCACCAGCGTCCTCAATGAGCTCGGCAGCTCCCGCCTGCCCCTCTGGCTCAATCCCCTGCTCTGCGCCGCCCTGCTGCTCGCGGTCATGGTTCGCCTCAGGCTGCCGCTGCGCTACGGGCTGCCGCTGGTGGTGATCAGCGCCATCATTCCCGGCATGGGGGCTGGCGCCCTGGTGCTGGTGCTCGGCTTCTACGCCGGCAGCCTGGCCCTGATGACCCTGGCAGGCCTGCTGCTGCTCGGCTTTGGCTCCCTCTATTACTACGATCTGGGGCTGACCCTGATGACCAAGTCCTGGCTGCTGCTCGCCTCGGGGGCCCTGCTGCTCGGTACCCGTCAGTGGCTCAAGCACCTTCACAACGGGAGCCCCTCATGAGACGCCTCGCCTTTTTGCTGACCGGTCTTGCCCTGCTCGCCGGCATCAATGCCACCGTCTGGCGCTTCGAGCACGCCATGAGCCAGGGGGAGGTGGTGCTGATCGAGCTGGCACCGGTCGACCCCCGCTCCCTGATGCAGGGGGACTACATGCGCCTGAACTACGCCCTCGCCCGCCAGCTGGCGGGCCGCCAGGCCGCCGCCGGACCCCACACCCTGGTCGTTCGCCTGGATGAACATCAGGTGGTGCACTGGGTGGAAGGGGGCAAGTCCGAGGCCCCGGGCCCGGGGGAGCGCCTGCTCAAGGTGCGCCAGCGCGACGGCCAGTGGTTTATCGGGCCTGACGCCTTCTTCTTCGAAGAGGGCACGGGAGATCAATATGAGTCGGCCCGCTACGGCGAGTTTCGTCTGCAAGAGGATGGCAGCACCCTGCTGGTGGGGCTGAGGGACGAGGCGTTCACCCCTCTGGGTCACACCCGCCCGGCCTGGTAAAAAGGGGGCGCCGACACGGTTGTGAGTGGCAAGAGAATGACGGCCCCCGGCGGATAACGTCTGCGCCGGGTGGCGAAACGCCGTGACTTGGCAACACTTGAAACTGGGCACTCGGCAGCAGGACGGTCAGGATGAACATAGACATTGCAGTCCCCCTTCGCAGACTGGTCGCCTGCGCCGCCCTCGCGGCCATGGTCTGGGGCTCTCCCGCGACCCAGGCCAGCCCGGCGCTCGCCAGCCTGCACTACCTCACCGAAGAGTACAAACCCTACAACTTCACCGGGGAGGATGGCGCCCCGACCGGCTTTGCCATCGACCTGCTGCACCTAGTGTGGCAAAAGACCGGCACCCCTGTCCAGCCCGTCAGCATCCTCCCCTGGGCCAGGGGCTACTACCTGCTGACCCAGAAACCCAATGTGGTGCTCTTCTCCACCGCCCGCACCGAGGCGCGCAATCCCCTGTTCAAGTGGGCCTGCCCCATCGGCTATGCCGAGATAGTGCTGATGGGGCTCGCCAGTCGCCCCCTGACCTTGACCCGCCTGGAAGATGCCCAGCGCTACACCATAGGCGCCGTGCGATCCGACGTGGGGGAGCAACTGCTGCTCAACGCAGGCTTCGACGAGCAGAAGATCATGACCGCCAACCGCCTCTCCCAGGCCCTGCGCATGCTCACCTCGGGCCGGGTCGATCTGGTCTCCAGCAACAAGTCCACCCTGCTGGATCTCATCAAGACCCAGCAGCTGGATCCTGCCCAGTTCGAGGTGCGCTGGATGTTGAGCTCCGAGCAGTACTGCTTCGCCTTCAGCCACCCGGTGGACGATGCCCTGGTCAGGGAGTTCCAGCTCGGCCTGACCCAGGTGCTGGCCAGCAGCGACTTCCAGCAGCTCCAGCACAAATACTTCCCCTCCCCCTGACCCCTTCCCCCGCCGGGGCAGCCAAGGCCCCGGCCCGCCTTTGAGCCAGCGCACGAAACCCGTTTAATGTTCGCCACTTGCAACGACAAGGGGTGACGCAGACCACCTCGGGTCCGTAATATAGGGCGCAGGAGCCTGTTGGCCCCTTTTTCACGGCAAGGGGCAGGGCGCACGGTGGCAGCGACAGTCAGGGGCGGCAGCGTGCCCGCTGGCCGCCTTCATCGGGCAGCGCCGCGCTCACGCCCTTCCCCGCCATCTCTCCGATCTCTTGGGAATACACATGCACAACACAGCGAAATGGTTGATGAGTCTCTCGGTCTGCGCCCTTCTGATGGCCTGCGGCGGTGACAAGACCACCGGCAAGGCCTGTCTCGGGTCAAACAACGACACCCTGGTGGAGGGGATGCAGGACAAATGCAAGGCGGGGGACATTGTCGCCACCAAGCACCCGGCCTATTTCTGCGATTTCAACTACGCGGTCACTTTCAACAGCTACAACTCCGCGATTTGCGTCTACTCCGGCGGTCTGAAACCGGAGAGAACCACGGAAAAATCATGACTGGCGACCCATTTGCCCCGTCTGACACGAAGAGGGCGGCAGGATATGTGGTCAATGCCCGGGCGGCGGTGCCGCCCAGGCCATCCGGGGCGGCTTCGCCCCTATTTCACCCGCATCAGACGGTGATGCTGCCCGGCGCACTCGAGCTGGAGCACCTGGGATCGGGCCATGGCTTCCACCCTGGCCAGCATCTCGGCGCTGTAGCCCTTGCGACGCATCCATTGCAAGGGCTCCTCGAAGCCCCCTTCGTTGACCACGAAGGTATCTGTGTAGGACTCCTTGACGATGCTGACCACCCAGATGCGCTGCTGAAACTCGCAGAGTCCAGCCACCAGGGTGGCCGCCCGCCCGGCAAGGGCGCGCACACGGCGGACAAGAAGATGAACCATGGTATGGGCTCCGAACTGATAAAAGGGAAAACAGACTGGCACCCGGGTGGACGCGCCCCCCTGTGCCCTCTCAACCCGCCCCGCTCCTATCGCGGGGCAGACACCTGACTGGAAGGAGGCGGGTTCCCGCCCTCCCCTGCGGCCCGGCGCTCGCGCTTGACCGCATACATGCTCGCATCGGCCCGGTTCAGCGCCTCCTCGACGCTGACCTCGGCCAGCATCACGGCCACCGCCCCCACGCTGGCACCGGGATAATGGATCACCTTGTCCCCCACCGGCAGTGACAACACGCTGTGCTCGAACAGGCGCTGGCGAAACGCCGCCACCGCCCCGTCCAGCGTGTCGGAGGCCGGGAAAGGCCCCATGCCCACGGCCACGAACTCGTCTCCCCCAAAGCGGGCCAGCAGATCGCCGCCACGCAGGGTCTCCCCCAGTTGCCGCGCCATGGCGGTGAGCAGCCTGTCCCCCGCCTCGTGGCCATACTCGTCGTTGATGGCCTTGAAGCCATCGAGATCCACAAAGGCGATGAGCACCGGATGCCCCGCCCGCTCCGACAGGGAGAACAAGCGGGTGAGTTCGAGCATCAGGGCGCGGCGATTGGGAAGCCCGGTGAGGGGATCGGAGAGGGCCAGGCGCGAGAGCTCGTCGTTGGCCTGCTGCAATTGCCGCAGCAGTTGCTCCCGCTCCACCTGTTCGGCAATCAAGTGCGCGAAGAAGGCGATGAGCTGCTGCGCCCCCGCCACCGCGGGTTTTTGTTCGGTACTGGCGCCGCACAGGGTGCCATAGAGGGAGCCGGTCGAGGTGCGCACCGGGCTGCTCAGATAGGAGCGAATGCCGAGCTCGCTGGCCGCCTGGGAGTCCCCCCACAGAGCGGCGACGTCGTCGGTGTAGCCAATCTCATCGTCGATGGCACGGCGACACAGGGTATCGCTCCACTCCACCGTCATCCCCTCGGGGATCTGCAGCCCGACCGCATTGCGGGCAAACAGAACATGCTGGCTGCTTTGCCCGAGGTCAATCTCGGTGAGATAGGTCGACTCCAGCCCGGTCACCGACGCCAGCATTTCCAGCAAAGGGCGGGTCAGACTCTCCAGATCCCGCGCCTTGATCACCTGCTCCGAGAGCGCCAGCAATAACTTGTCCATGCCTACCTCCACAACTGCGTGCATGTAATGGGCGACCACCTTAGCCAACTCGGGGCGGGCCCGACAAGCGGGAGACCGCGATTGACCGGGGGAAAGATCGATTTGTTCACATTTTGGCATAACCGGCCCCCAAGCGGCGTCGCCATGCGAAACACAGGGGCACAACCCTGCCCTCGCCCCTGGGTGCCGGGTCGATTCCCGCCACGTATTCGTCCACGGTAATCATCCCCTCGCCCCTTGAGGGAGAGAGTCAAGGTGTGGGGTCACTCGCCGTCATTTGGCATGGCTACGCCTGTAGGGTCGGTAGGGTCGGTAGGGTCGATTAGCGAAGCGTAATCGTCCGCGGTAATCATCCCCTCTCCCCTTGGGGGAGAGGGTTAGGGTGAGGGGTCGGTAACGTCATTGCCTGGCGAATGCCGCCCCACACCTCAATGGCACGGCTTCGCCGCGCAGGACACGAGGGCGCAGCCCTCGACGGAACGTCGCCCGCCAACCTCGGCGACTTCGGTTTGATCCCCTCTCCCCTTGGGGGAGAGGGTTAGGGTGAGGGGTCGGTAACGGCATTGCCGGGTGCAATGTCGTCCCACGTGTGAATGGCACGGCTTCGCCGCGCAGGACGAGAGGACTCCGTCCTCGACGGGGTTTCGCCCGCCAGCCTCGGAGACTTCGGTTTGATCCCCTCCCCCCTTGCGGGAGAGGGTTAGGGTGAGGGGTGGGTAACGGCATTGCCGGGTGCAATGTCGTCCCACGTGTGAATGGCATGGCTTCGCCATGCAGGACACGAGGACTCCGTCCTCGATGGGGTTTCGGCTTTGTCCCCTCTCCCCTTGGGGGAGAGGGCTAGGGTCAGGGGTGGGTAACGTCATTGCCTGGCGAATGCCGCCCCACGCCTCAATGGCACGGCTTCGCCATGCAGGACACGAGGACTCCGTCCTCGACGGGGTTTCGCCCGCCAGCCTCAGCGACTTCGGTTTGATCCCCTCTCCCCTTGGGGGAGAGGGCTAGGGTGAGGGGTCGGTAACAGCATTGCCTGGCGAATGCCGCCCCACGCCTCAATGGCACGGCTTCGCCGCGCAGGACGCGAGGACTCCGTCCTCGACGGGGTTTCGCCACCGCTGCGCGGCTTGGCGAGTGACTTTTCTTTGCGTGGCCAAAGAAAAGTCACCAAAAGAAAGGCCACCCCCACTTGTTCGCCCTCCTGCGTCGGGTTCCCTCGGTTCAGGCAAAAGGTCTGGCGGAACGACGCAGACGGTACATCCCTGTACCGCCTGCGTCTGCGCCGTCGTCCATGACGGCGCTCCTGACCTTGTGCCCTCACCTCGGCGAACAACAGGGGGGCAACACCCAACCCGCCGCCCCGAGGCGGGTTAACAGGCGTAGGGTGCACTAAGCGCAGCGCATTGCACCGCGGTAACCGTCCCCTCTCTCCCTGCGGGAGAGGGTTAGGGTGAGGGGTCACCAACCCCGTTGGCATGGCTTCGCCAGCAGGGTCGGTAGGGTCGATTAGCGTAGCGTAATCGTCCGTGCTAACCGCTCCCCTTGCAGGTGAAGCCCATGCCGCAATCCGCAAAGCCTGACGCTGCAAGCAACCCCGCGTCGAATAGAGGTGCAATTCACTTCGTTCATTGCACCCTACGGTATGGGACAAACAGGCTCACCCCGGCGAACAACAGGGGGCAACAGCCAACCCGCAACACCGAGGCCGGTAAACAGACGTAGGGTGCAACAAGCGCAGCGCATTGCACCAAGGTAACCATCCCCTCTCCCCTTGCGGGAGAGGGTTAGGGTGAGGGGTCACCAACCCCGTTGGCATGGCTTCGCCAGCAGGGTCGGTAGGGTCGATTAGCGTAGCGTAATCGTCCGTGCTAACCGCTCCCCTTACAGGTGAAGCCCATGGCGCAATCCGCCAAGCCTGACGCTGCAAGCAACCCCGCGCCGAATAGAGGTGCAATTCACTTCGTTCATTGCACCCTACGGTAATGGCCAAACGGGATCACCCCGGCGAACAACAGGGGGCAACAGCCAGCCCGCAGCACCGAGGCCGGTTAACAGGCGTAGGGTGCACCAAGCGCAGCGCATTGCACCGCGGTAACACTCCCCAGCCTATTCGGGGCAAAGATCGGGCGGGTTGTTGTCTCGCAGCCAACCCCTCGCCCACCCCATGGCAAGAGCAGATTGTCGCACCTATGCAACAGACTTCATCAAGTTGGTTGCATAGGTGAAAAAATCATGGCGGGTACAGCTGCAAGCGGTAGATATCCCTATCGGGAAATGGTTGTATATCGAAAGCCCGATAATTAATTCCCCGTAGTTATAATTTCCATTGAATCCAGATTACATATTACTAATAAAGCGCACTTTATAATTTGATTGATCTATAACGGTTATTCTCAAATGAAAAAAACAGGAAATCATAAAAATAAAACCAAAAAAAACAAATCAATTATATGTCGGAGTATTAAAGCTCCATGCCCACTATGTAATGACATATTATCTGGTGACCTGATGTTTTTGATAAAGCACTTCAAAAACATCCATGCGCGAATGCCAACCCTAGGAGAGGCTAATAGATTTAGAGCTTTTACAAAAAAAGATTCCAGGAAAAGTAATTACACAATATCATTCTTTAAAGACCGTCGGGAAATTAGTGGTGGTCTACCTAGCTTAGGAAAGAAAAAATAATAAAAGCATTAAACTCATCTAAATAGCTGATCCTAATTTCGCTCCAGTTGCATAAGCCCATGTCCATTACCGGGGAACGGGGCGGCATGATCCAGGAAGTAGAACACGCGACGTAATAACTCACCCAATGTGCGGCATTGGTGGTTCCGGGTGATCGTTTCATGGAGGGCATGCCACAGCCGCTCAATCTGGTTCACCCATGGCGAATACACCGGCTGAAAAAGCACGATGAACTTCGGATTTTTTGCCAGCCATCGCTGTGCTTTTTTGCTCTTGTGGATGATGTAGTTATCCAGGATCAGCGTGATGCTCTTGGCGCGCCGATAAGTCCGCTTTAGTGTTTGGAGCAGTGACAAGAACAAGTCCGTGTCTTTGCTATCGCTCGCCACATAGGTCACGTTACCTGTTCCGGCATGCAGGGCGCCAGCGAGGTAATGTTTGCGATTCTGGCCCGGAGTTGCCACTTTCTTCTGCTTCCCTCGCATCATCCAGTCCGCCCCCAGCTTGGGATTTAGGTGGATATCCACCTCATCTTCATAGAACACGGGATGGTCCGCACTGCAGCGTCCCAAGGCCTCATTGATAGCGGCCATTTTCCGCTCTTTATGGGGATCGCGGATGTGCAAAGTGGGCGCGGCCCGGCGCCAGACAATCCCTAGCCTGGGCAGCCATCGCCGTATTGTTGAAGCATGCAATGTCAGGCGCCAACTCCGTTTGAGTTCAAGCGCCATCAGTTCGGTACTCCAACGCGAGCGCTGATATCCGAGCTCCTGTGGAGACAACTGGATCAACAGCTGTAATAGACCCGAGATGTGAGCAAATGGCAGCACCGGCTTGCGCCCCCGAGGCTCGCTTTCAAGCCCCTCCAGACCGTACAAGGTGTACCAGTTCACCCAGCGATTGATCGATGACCGGGCGGCGGCTGTGAGCCGAGAAACAGCCGAGACACTGTGCCCGTCAGCAAGGAGCAAGATGGCGTTGAGCCTCCGGCAGAGATCTTTATCTTTGGTCCGGTGCATCTTGTTGATGATCCGGCGTCGCTCATCATGGTCGGGGAGTGTTAGTATCATTTCGGGCTCGGCTCGTTTGTCGTTTGATTGGTTTGGCGATTAATCAGATCGCACAAACGACGCCGAGTTCCCTTCTTTCCCGGATAAGTGATCTACATTTCGGAACGGTTATTTAG
>NZ_JBFOCK010000101.1:2500-26164 GCF_040907765.1 Aeromonas sp. s9 | reverse complement strand
TGAACTTCTCGGGTTAGTTCAGGTAGCCACTATGGGAAATACCTGAACTTTGTGGTGCTGGTAGGAGTCGATATGACCCCAAAATGGGGAACACCTGAACTTTGTGGTACGAATTGGGTTCAGTACGCTCCCTCCATGAGCGCTTTTCAACTTCTTGGCTTGGATTTGGTTGCCACTATGAGAATACCTAACACTTGATTGCCTGCGGAGGATCATCGAGTGCATCGATGTGCTTTCCATTGAAGATTTTTATCGCTACTTTTAAGACTATATCTTGCAATGAGAACATAAAATCATGACTTACTTGGCATATGATCCTGGTAAAATGCAGCCCTATAGTGATCGACTTATCATGTCCCTAGGTATTCCTTCCGACCCATTGAGCGTTCATTCATGGATTGTTGCAGGTATTTCCCCTGAGATTATTATTAGGCTCGTTAAGTCTGTCAGGTCTGATATTAAGACAGTCTGTCATCTTGTTGGCATTAGCAAAAGCACCATAATCCGTAAACTAAAGAATGAAATCCCTCTAACTCCTGAGCAAGGGGCTAGGGTATACAGTGTAATACAAGTACTTGATGCAGTTATCTCACTACACAATGGTGATCTTACTATGGCGATGTCTTGGTTACATTGCCCTGCAAAAGGGCTGGGAGGTGAAATACCTATAAATCTATTGACTACAGCAAGTGGTGCCCAAGCCGTGATTGAGCTGATTGGTCGGATCCAATATGGTGTTATTTCCTGAATGCTGTGAAATAAAATGAGGTGACGTAGAGTTGCATTAGTGTCACTCATTACATAAAGCTTGGAAGACCTTACATCGTAAGGTCTTTTAAATAATTAAATAGTTTTTTAGCAGCTAATTATGAGTATCGGTCATTCTTCTTCGGTAGAGGTGTGTTCAACTGAGGCATCGATACTCCATGAGCATATGCATTGTATTGCCAGATAACAAATTGACTTAATAGTTCATCATTTTCCTTTTTTAAACGTGAGTTCTCTGCTTCAAGTTTTGCAATTTTATTTGCTGCGATAGAAAGTGATGCTGGTGTTTTTGGAGATTTTACTTCCCCGTGTTTCAATGCACTTTTTTTATCTTGAAATGCTTTCTTTATTCTATGATAGCCTTGAATTGTTTGTCTTGAATGAGTTAAACCAAGTCTGGAGCTCATTTGATCACAGAGCTTTCCCCATGTTAGTTTTACGTCAAAATGCCAGCCGTCAATTAGCAAGACAATGCTAGAAATATCCTTTTCTGATAAGTGCTTAGCCACGTTTTACCCCTCCAAATGCTTTTAGTTTATCAAGAGCTTTTGGCCGAGTGTTCATTAGTTCTGGGGTCCCATTTTGCGATGTTATTTTTTTAGATGAATCAAGCTTTGGCAGGCGCTTTTTTCCATTGATATCCAGTGCTTTATCAAGGCGTGAAGTTTTATCTATTGCTAGTTTAATAAGTGCTCCATCAGGGATTGAGTCATCTTCCAGTCTATCGATAAGTGCTTTACAGCGTTCAATTGTAAGGAGCCGCTTGTTAAGAAAAATCTCAGCATTGACTGAGCCATCATCCATTGCTTGCTGATCGCCAGTTAATAGCATCTCTTCATATTTTAGCTTTTCTTTTAAACGCTTTAGTTTTTCATTGTCTCCTTTTTCACAGACTTGTTCTTCACAGTTCACGCAATCTCGATGTTTCTCGCAAGGGTTGAGAACATATGAATGGATACACATACCAAATTCAGTTACATGTGCAGTTATATTTGAATCTGCATTTATTTCTTGCAGCGTTTCAGGGGTGACAATAACCAGTTCAGCAATGCCTAGTTTCGAATTTTCTTCCTTGGTAATTGCATGAAATTTCGCATTTAATTGATCAGGTGTTTGGTGATTATACACTCGTGTCTGCTTTGGATCTGCCCGCCCAGACCAACGAGTTAAAAGCGTATCAGACATACCCCCTATCTTTGCCATCGTATTTAACATGTGGCGTAACTGATGGCTGAGAACTGTCATTGATGGATAGTTATGACGTTCAAACAGCGATAGTTGATTTGTCATAGTACTACCATCTTTAGTTTTCTTCTCTGTTGTAGATAAATCCTCATTTATCGTGCCAATAGTTGGCATCCAAAGTTCAGTTGTACTTGTGCCCTTAATACTATGGAAAGCATTGCTCATTTGAGAAAAAAGAGCATCAGACCATTTAACTTTTATGCCATCGCCTGTCTTAAATGGAATATGTGGAAAGCCATTGGTTTTTATATCATTACGTACTATTTCATTTAGTTCAGCCATTGTTACTTCATAATGGTTTCTTGCTATTCCGTACTTTTTAAGAAGTTGGTTGCTTAACGTTTGGCCTTTCTTTGTTTGGAGTCCTGTTTTTAAAAAGGTGTCACCGTTCACTTCTACATATTCTTCGAACTGATATACATCAAGTCCGAGGGCAAGGCTTACCTGTTCCCTAGTAAGCTTATGATTCAAGGATATATCTGTTGGACAAGGGAGAAAGTATGTTTTTTCCTCTACTGATTTAGCAAATGCCCTTGCTCCAGCAGAGAGATTTTTTAACCTTTCAACCGCTTCTTTAACTACGTCCCACATGCATTCAGGCACCCATTCAACTTCGTAACCAAAACCTTTACCCGAGAACCATCGGAGGCCTAGTTGGTTTTTACCTTTTTCATCTTTTGTTAACTCAATGCAGTCGGATTTTAAGTAAAATAGTTCTGATCCCCGTGCTGGCGCAGCCATTAAAAGCGCAATGCAAGAAGTAGTAAATATATCTCGAGGTGATAGATTCTCAGCTCCGATGGAAAATATTTCAGCAATAGCTATTAAAGCATCTTCATTCGGGAGTTTTCTCTCACGATATTCTTTACCTTTCTCACCAATTTTATCAACGGTATCCTCGCCTCTTTTTACGGGATTCTTCCATACAAAGTTATTAACTATTTTGCTCTCACAAAGGAAATTGCTCATAACCTCAAGCTCAGCACCACAATGATACGCTGCTTGAGGCGAATAATTTTCACGAGCGAGTTGAGCTGCGCTATCAAGAATTGTAGGCTTTACCAGCGTTATATCAACCGAGCCGTGTGCTCGCAACATAGCCAGTTCAATAACACGTAGTGCTTTCAATTCATTTTTTGACTTTGTTGGCGAATGACTCTGCTGGTAGGTGAAATATGCCTTAGCAAAAGGCATTATGGATTTATCAAGTTCAAACTCACTTCCTCGTTTTTTTGAATTTACACCTAGCTTTGTAAAATTTGCAACACCAGACCAGTATGCGGAGTTGTAGTTATATTTATCTTGGGAGCTCTTTATTGGGGGTAAGCGAGGATATGATTCACACAACTCGATGAATTCTGCAAGGTTACGCTTGTGTTCAAATTCATGCTTAGGTTTAAAATTAATGATCTCAGACATTTTCTACGTCCTTTTTATTGCACTCAAGCATTACCTGCATCACAGCATAAATCGCACGGTCATTAACTGCTGCTACAGTTAGGTCATCAGTTATTTTTGCGATTCTATCGCGTTCATTAACTAGCCAGCTTAAAACCAAATGATGCGGTGCATGGCGCCACGGACGGAATTTGGGGCATAGATAACAGGCAACTGGAGCATTATCGAAACATAGATCGTTGGTGCCACACGAACCAATATTTTCACCAACCTCACGGCAAGAAATGCGAGTAGCATTTGGTTTTCTTAACTGTGCTTCCGCTTCATCTTTAACAACTTCCCCTCGAAAAGCATTAGCGTATTTAATTAGTTGAGGGTTCATAATATCGCTGATTTTTTGGGCAAACTCAGGTATGTTTTTTATGTAAACTTCAGCGTGCTGTGTATCAGAGTGATCGAGAAGGGTGGCAACCGTTATTAAACCACAATGTTCTCTAGCTGCTCTTGTGCCAAGTGTATATCTGAAGCGATATGCATTCGTATAAAGTCTTTTACCTGTGCGCTCGGAGGTTATGTCAAGCTTGTCTATTGTGAACTTCAATACTGCGGTTAAATAAGCCGATGTACAGTGAAACATATCAGTATTTTGAAGGATAGATAATAGTTCAGTATCATCAATATCACGAATATTTACTAAGTGTTTGTATTCAAGAAAAGGATAATAATCACCCACTCGCTCTTGGATTTTTTTTACGTCGCCGAATCCCATGGGAAACAGTGGAAGTTCCAGCCTTTCCTCAGCAGTCAATTCACGCCCAACAAGATACTCTGCATCGAAAATAACATTTCGCCTATGTTGTATAAGCACCTGCCCGATGCTTTCAATAAATGCAGCCCTTCTAAAAGATGAGCGAAATCCCATTCCTATTTGCTTTGCACGTGGAATATTGAGGTAATAGTATATTTCGCCAAGTGGTGATACATCTGTGCTTATGTCTTTAATTTTGAGTGATGCAATTTGAATGGGGCGACGCCCAGATGCAGAAAACAGCTGAACTATTGAGTACTCTTCATCAGAGATTCGGCCTTCAGCATATGCATGATCTAAACCTGCAATAATGGCCTCATGCTCTAGATCAGAGAAGGGACCATCAATCGGGTCAAATGAAGCGACAGGTAGACCTTTGTCTCGTCCTTTAAAGGTCCACTTGTTTATCAATGCCAATGTATCTTCGTCGATAACGTTGAATCCCCAAAACTTTGACTGCCTAATAAATGCACGAAGAGTGGATGGCTTATCATGATCATTTTTATCGGGGAATGTCTGTTTGAATGCCAATAGACCTTTTTCATTAAATGTACTTTGATTGGTAGTCTTGACATATCGAATTAAATGCTCACACATTTTTTCTGTGTAATGTGCAGATTTTGTTTCTGCAAAATAAACCAAGGCGCTTCTGACTTCCTCAACTACATGTCTATCAAAACCAGATAAGGCATGCCCAACACGTACTATAACCTCACGATTAAGAACCCAGTTGTCATCATATATATTGAATTCATAACCATTAAAGGACGTTGCTTTCGAAACTTCATTCAGTTGTGTAAACTGACCGCTTTTAAACGTTGAAATATCCATGTGGCAACCTTACTGATTGTTGTTTTCACAAGAGCCTACTAATAATCATCATTCATTATTGGCGGCATCGCATTTTCTAGGTCTTGTTTTTTGTAGGTCTAAGAGAATCTGCATGGCTTTTCTCTGTCTATAAGCTCTTGTATAAGATTTTGCAGAATCTGAGTTTTCTTTCCACCCCTGTACCCAACACCTAAGCTCTTCAGCTTCTTCATAGGTTATCTGACCGGCTTCAATGAGTTCCTCAATAAGTTCTGAAAATCTGTCATTCCAGGTATGTCTTAATCCATGGGGTTTTACTTTAAAACCAACAGCATTACTCAGTTCGTTAAATACTTTGTTGAATGCGGATAACGACATAGGAGCCGCTTTCTTGGAACCTCTTTGATGGCTAATGAATAAGTAAGGGCAAGAATTGGCTCTGTTAACGGTACTTCTATAACTGATAATATATTTTTCAAACATGTCCGCTAACTGAGGTTTTATTACCACTGTGCGACTTAGTGTTTTAACTCTCGGTTGATTCAATCGAGGGTCATTTTTACTGTCAGGGTCGCGCCAGATGTTTATTTCTGGGCCGGAAACCCCTTGAACAAGATCAGTAGTTTTTATATTAAGTGATTCACCTTTACGGCACCCAATGTCAAGAAGTAAGTTTACAATTAGTTGGTTACGATATTTAACCGCATCTCCTTTCCATGGATTGCTCAACGAATCTGGTCTAACAGTATCTAAAACTTTACTTTCCTGATCCTTATCAAGTGATTGAAATTCACCTATTCCTGCTTTCATTTCTTGTCTGTTAGCTGGCTTTATACCTCTCTTTGCTATCAGCCATTTATACATTTTTTCAGATTCATGTGATTCAATTAAACTATCAGCTAGCCATTTAATGTACTTTGCAGTTTCAGTTACATTATTGTAACCATTGGTGTTTATAGATTCTTTAACATCGATTTTGACGCCATAACGAATTTTTTCTGTTTTTAATGGTTTTAATATGGATATATTTTCTTTGCTAAAATTCTTAGCTTTTATAGCCGCATCTAAATTTGATTTTTTTTTCTTAAGCCAGCCAGTGATCAACTCAACTTCATCGCGCTTTAGCCAATCACCACGAACAAAGCGTTCCTCTAATGGAATATCAAGATAATCACAAACCTCGAGCAGTAGTTTGATGGTATTGAGTTTACTTTTTATGGTGTTATACGCATCTCCGCTATTTCGATGATGTATCGTTGAGTACAGGGTTGGGTAAGGCAATGGATGACCGCTATCTGTATCAACTAAGACAGCCATTCGCTCACCTGATGCATGTACAAATTGTCTAAGTTGATATCTCATAAATGGCAAAACCTTACAAAAATTTATGGTGTTGAATTACCCAAATGTGACTATAAAAAAAGCCTACATAAATCACAATGATTTTTGCAGGCTCTTATCTAAGACTGTTGTTTTATAAGGATATTTTTAACTAAACCTTACAATATTGCTCTATGGTGAAATTTAGAACGGAATATCGTCGTCGAAATCCATCGGCGGTTCGTTGTAGACCGGCGGGGCGGATTGCGGCTGCTGGGCCGGACGGCCGTAACCGCCTTGCGGTTGCATGTTCTGCTGCGGGGCAGCAGGACGTTGCATGTTCTGTTGCGGTGCAGCCTGTTGCGGCTGGCCCCAGTTGCCCTGGGATGACTGGCCGCCCATGCCCTGGCCACCGCCCTGCGGACGGCCACCCAGCATCTGCATCACACCGGTGAAGCTGTCGACCAGCACCTCGGTGGTGTAGCGCTCCTGGCCGCTCTGATCCTGCCATTTACGGGTCTGGAGCTTGCCTTCTACATAGACCTGGGAGCCCTTCTTCAGGTACTCGCCGGCCACTTCGGCCAGCTTGCCCATGAAGACGACACGGTGCCATTCGGTGCGCTCTTTCTGCTCACCGGTCTGCTTGTCGCGCCAGGTATCGGAGGTGGCCAGGGTGATGTTAGTCACGGCACCGCCGCTCGGCATGTAGCGCACTTCCGGGTCTTGCCCCAGGTTACCGATCAGAATGACTTTGTTGATGCCTCGACTGGCCATAATCTCTCTTCCACCCTTATGTATACCGGCCAGGCCAGATGCCTGGGCCCATTCAATAATGCGTTTGTTTGCAACGAGATGCGCGCCCTAGACGGGTGTCATCTCTCTTCAGTGTCCTGGCTGCGCCGGAGCTTGCCGGCAGAGGCGTCATGGATCGGCCGCAGCGTTTGGCCGCCATAGTACCAGTTGACGGGCATGAGCGCACATCTTCCCTGCCACTGTGGCGTCAATGGATCGCCACAGCCTGAGTAACTTACCCGAGGTAAGGTGCCACCAGCAAGGGGAAGCGGCTGGGGCAGGCTGCGTGAAGAGGGCGGAGCTGTTATGGTGCGCACCGGCACTACTTGACCCCCCAAATGGGGGGGGCGTGCTAGCCAATTGTATTGGCTGGAAAATTGCTGGGCTTCAAAGGAGCCACCGATGCGTCTAATACTTTTTTAATGCTGCAGCCGGGAGGGGGATTGGTACTCTTCCTTGCCAAAAAGCCCCGACTCGAATGTGCAAGGAAGTTCTCTTGATGACGCCCGACTCCCTCCTGGTGCTGATCACCGAAAATAACGCACAAGCCTCCCGTTTCCAGCGTCACCTCAGTGAAGAGCTTGGTCTGCCCATCTTGCTGGTGGGGGAGCTGAATGACCTGCCAGACGTTGCAGAGGGCGCCCCCAAAACCTTGCTGCTGATCGATCTGGACTACCTCAAGTCGACCCAGCAGGAGCTGTGGAGCAATGCCATCTGCCAGCGCTTTGGCGAGGCCAGTGCCGTGTTGCTCAATGCCCCGACCAGCACCAACAAAGAGCTGCTGCTGATGTGGCCCCATACCAGCGGGCTCTTCTTTCGTCAGGACACGCTGGACAGGTTGGTCTTCGGCATCCGCAAGGTGTTGCAGGGGGAGTACTGGATCCCGCGCCACCTGCTGTGCGACCTGGTGGACTACTACCGCAAGGGGAGCGGGCAACCTCAGCGTCAGCAGACGCTGCTGACCGCCCGCGAGCAGGAGATCGTGCGTCACCTGATGACGGGGGCCTCCAACACCGAGATCGCCGACAGCCTGTTCGTGAGTGAACACACCGTCAAATCCCATCTCTACAACGTCTTCAAGAAGCTGAACGTCAAGAACCGGTTGCAGGCGGTGAGCTGGGCCAAGGAGTATCTCTGAGGAAGGGGCACGGAAGGAAAGACTGTCTATTCATCCAGTAGTCTCTATGCCATACTGGCCCGCTCTGGTTCCCGTATCGAGCGCGCAACAAGATGGAAAAAATCGTGATCCGGGGTGCCCGCACCCACAACCTCAAGAACATCAACCTGATCCTGCCACGTGACAAGCTGATCGTGGTCACCGGCTTGTCCGGTTCGGGCAAATCCTCCCTGGCGTTCGATACCCTCTATGCCGAGGGGCAGCGCCGCTATGTGGAGTCCCTCTCCGCCTATGCCCGCCAGTTCCTCTCCCTGATGGAGAAGCCGGACGTGGACCACATCGAGGGGCTGTCGCCTGCCATCTCCATCGAGCAGAAGTCCACCTCCCACAACCCGCGCTCGACCGTCGGCACCATCACCGAGATTTACGACTACCTGCGGCTGCTGTTCGCCCGGGTCGGGGAGCCACGCTGCCCGACCCACGCCATTCCGCTCGCGGCCCAGACCATCAGCCAGATGGTGGATCAGGTGCTGGCCCAGCCCGAAGGCGCCAAGCTGATGCTGCTGGCCCCCGTGGTGCGCAACCGCAAGGGGGAGCACACCAAGCTGCTGGAGAACCTGGCGGCCCAGGGTTACATCCGCGCCCGCATCGACGGCGAAGTGTGCGATCTGTCGGATCCTCCCGCCCTGGAGCTGCACAAGAAGCACACCATCGAGGTGGTGGTGGATCGCTTCAAGGTGCGCGATGACCTGGCCCTGCGCCTGGCCGAATCGTTCGAAACGGCGCTGACTCTCTCCGGCGGCATCGTGCTGGTGGTGCCGATGGACGGGGAGGATGGGGTTGCCCCCATGACCTTCTCCGCCAACTTCGCCTGCCCCGAGTGCGGTTACTCCATGTCGGAGCTGGAGCCCCGGATCTTCTCCTTCAACAACCCGGCGGGGGCCTGCCCCACCTGTGACGGTCTCGGTGTGCAGCAGTATTTCGATCCCGCCAAGCTCATCCATGATCCCGGCCAGAGCCTGGCCGGCGGCGCCATCCGTGGTTGGGACAAGCGCAGCTTCTACTACTTCCAGATGCTCAAATCCCTGGCCGATCACTACAAGTTCGACCTGGAGAGCCCCTGGGAGGATCTGCCGCTCAAGACCCAGGAGGTGATCCTGCGCGGCTCCGGGCGCACCGAGATCGAGTTCCGCTACATGAATGACCGCGGCGACGTGGTGGTGCGCAAGCACCCGTTCGAGGGGATTCTGCACAACATGGAGCGCCGTTACCGGGAGACCGAATCCAACGCGGTGCGGGAAGAGCTGGCCAAATACATTGCCAACAAGTCCTGTACCAGTTGCGGTGGCAGCCGACTGCGGGAAGAAGCCCGCCACGTTTTCGTGGACAATCGCAACCTGCCCGCCATCGCCGAGCAGTCCATCGGTGATGCCCTGGCCTTCTTCGAAGGGTTGAACCTGTCCGGTCAGCGTGCCCAGATAGCGGACAAGATCCTCAAGGAGATCGTCGAGCGGCTCGGCTTCCTGGTGAACGTCGGCCTCAACTATCTGAGCCTGTCGCGCAGTGCAGAGACCCTCTCCGGTGGCGAGGCGCAGCGGATCCGGCTGGCCAGCCAGATCGGGGCTGGCCTGGTGGGGGTCATGTACGTGCTGGACGAGCCCTCCATCGGTCTGCATCAGCGGGACAACGAGCGGCTGCTCAAGACCCTGACCCACCTGCGTGATCTCGGCAACACCGTGATCGTGGTGGAGCACGATGAGGATGCCATTCGCCTCGCCGACCATGTGCTCGACATCGGCCCGGGGGCTGGCGTGCACGGCGGGGCCATCGTCGCCCAGGGGACGCCGGAGGAGATCATTGCGAACCCCGAATCCCTGACCGGTGACTACCTCTCCGGGCGCAAGCAGATCGCCATCCCGGCCGAGCGCACCCCGCTCACCGGCAAGTGGCTGAAATTGAAAGGGGCTAGCGGCAACAACCTGCGCAACGTCAACCTGGATCTGCCCATCGGAGTGATGACCTGCGTCACCGGCGTCTCCGGTTCCGGCAAGTCGACCCTGATCAACGACACCCTGTTCCGCATCGCCCACCGCGAGCTGAACAAGGCCACCGAGTCCACCCCGGCTCCCTATCGCAGCGTCGAGGGGCTGGAGCATCTGGACAAGGTGGTGGATATCGACCAGAGCCCCATCGGCCGCACCCCGCGCTCCAACCCGGCCACCTACACCGGCCTGTTCACCCCGATCCGCGAGCTGCTCTCCGGCACCCAGGAGGCGCGTTCCCGTGGCTACCAGCCGGGCCGCTTCTCCTTCAACGTGAAGGGTGGGCGCTGCGAGGCGTGCCAGGGGGACGGGGTCATCAAGGTGGAGATGCACTTCCTGCCGGACGTCTACGTGCCGTGCGACGTCTGCAAGGGCAAGCGCTACAACCGCGAGACCCTGGAGGTGAAGTACAAGGGCAAGAACATCCACGAAATCCTCGAGATGACGGTGGAAGATGCCCGTGCCTTCTTCGATCCGGTGCCAGCGGTGGCGCGCAAGCTGCAGACCCTGATGGACGTGGGCCTCTCCTACATCCGGCTCGGTCAGTCCGCCACCACGCTCTCTGGCGGCGAGGCGCAGCGGGTCAAGCTGGCGCGGGAGCTCTCCAAGCGGGACACCGGCCAGACCCTCTACATCCTGGACGAACCGACCACGGGGCTGCACTTCCACGATATCCAGCAGTTGCTCAAGGTACTGCACCAACTGCGGGATCGGGGCAACACCATCGTCATCATCGAGCACAACCTGGACGTCATCAAAACCGCCGACTGGATCGTCGATCTGGGGCCTGAGGGGGGCGCCGGTGGTGGCCGCATCCTGGTAACGGGGACGCCGGAACAGATCAGTCGTTGCGAGGATTCTCATACGGCCCGCTTCCTGGCACCTCTGCTGGCCAGATAAAGCGTTCAATAATTGCGACAAGGGGCCCTGGACCCCTTGTTTTTATTGTGGTAATTCAGTGACCTCTCGGCGGGCCTATCCTCCATACTTGGGGCAAGACCCTTCCCGCTTCGCATTGCCATTCAAAGGATATTGGCGCCCATGGCTCAACCGTCCCGCTCCATCGACCATCTGCTGGCCTACTCCATGTTTCCGGTCTGGGCCGGAGCCATCCTGATGCTGCTCATCGTGATCGCACTGGCCCAGGTGCCGGCGGCGCAGCGGGTCGAGGAGCGGCGGATGGAGGAGCACCTGCAGCGGGTGATCAGGGCGGTGCAGAACGACATCGGCGCCATGAATGCTTTTACCCGGGACTGGGGGATCTGGGATCAGAGCTACCATTTTCTGGCCCACCCCAACCAGGCCTACATCAACTCCAATCTGCTGGTCGACACCCCGATGCGGGACTTTGAACTCAACGTGTTGAGTTACATGGATTTGCAGGGTTCGGAGATCTGGACCCGCACCCTGTTGCCAGACGCGCCGGACACGGATACCACCCTGTTGCCCTCCTTTCTGGACGATCTCAAGCTGCAGCTGCTGCGCGAGTCACGGCAGGCGGGCATCAGCAGCCTGAGTGGCGTCAGGCGCTCACAGTGGGGACCGCTCATCTTTTCGCTGCAGCCGGTGACAGATACCCTCGGCAGCGTCAAACCCAACGGCTATCTGCTGGCGACTCGCTGGCTGGACAAGCGCTATCTGCAGGATCTGGGGGAACGGACCGCGCTCACGCTGACCATAGCCCAGCCAAGAACGCGCGAGCATCTTGGCTCCTTCAAACCGCTCGGACCGCACATGAGCTACCGGCTGGTCGATCTCGGGTTGCAGCAGGTCAGAGGGGAGGGGTTGCTGCTCGACAACGACGGCGAGCCTGTATTGACCCTGATCGTGGACGAGGAGCGGGACGTGTTGCTGGGGGCGATGGAGGGGGCGATCTGGACCTTCATCGGCATGCTGCTGATAAGCTTCGCCTGCATTCTGATGGCTCTGGCCCGGCTGCGGGCCATCGTGCTGGGGCCGATCGGCGAGCTGGTGGGGGCGCTGCACCAGTTTACCGAAAAGCAGGATGCGAGCGTGCTGCCCATCATCGACAGCAGCCAGGAGATGGCGCTGCTCAGCCGCAAGTTCCGCGAGATGGCGGCCAGGATCAACCTGCATCACAGTGCCCTGCAGGCCCACTCCTCCCGCATGGAGGTCGCCGCCTATACGGATCCACTGACTCATGCCTTCAACCGCCGTTATCTCGATGAGTGGTTGCTGAACCGCCAGGATCCGGCGGCAGGCTGGGTGCTGGTGATCCTGGATCTGGATCACTTCAAACGGGTCAACGATCGCTTCGGCCACGACATCGGCGATCTGCTGTTATGTCAGCTGGCCGAACTGCTGCGAGGGACGCTGGATGAGGAGGAGCCGCTGATCCGGCTGGGTGGCGAGGAGTTCATGCTGTTGCTGGCCAGAGAGGAGCCAGGACAAGTGGCGGAACGGATCGAGCGCCTGCGCCGCAAGATCGCCGACTGCCGTTTCGGGCGGGAGGAGCTGCCGCTGCGCATGACCGTCTCGCTGGGATTCTGCGATTATCCTCTGCATGCGGAGCTGGAGGACTCTTTCTGGAGTCTGAGTTTCAAGCTGGCGGACATGGCCCTGTACCGGGCGAAACAGGAGGGCCGGGATCGCTGGCGTGGATACAGCGGCGAGCTGGGGCGGGCACAGTGGAGGTTGAGCCCGGAGCAGCTGGCGGAAGGGGAGTGGCTGTTGTGCCAGGCCTCCCACGCCAACCAACCAGTCTAATGGGTCAGGATCAACAAGGCCATGCCGAGCACGAAACCCAGCAAAATAAACAGAAAAGAGCCAATGCCCCAGATGGCTGCCAATATGGCTACTATTTTATCCCTTCTGGTTTGTGGTTTCATAAAGAATTATTTACAGCCCGGCTACATGGCCCGCAAAAATACTCTTGTTGGACGAGTGAAACAACCGTTTTCAGTCGTTTTTATCCGCAATAAGATATATGGAAATTATTTCTTATTGTTGTTGGTAAGGCGGGAAATCTATCCATTTCATTGTTTTTATTTGATATTTTTGATGTTTTTCTCGATGCTCAGCATGGTTGGAAGCTGCTGTACACATCTATCTATTTCTTGGTAACGTTTGAGCTAAATCAATAACTCGGCATTCACATCCTTTTATAGTTTTCGGGCTTGCAACATAGAAAGAAAACAAAAAAGGAATAATGTGATGAAAAAGATCCTTCCTCTGTTAATCGCAGCCGCTTTTGCTTCCCCCGTCGCCATGGCACATCAGGCCGGTGACATCCTGGTCCGTGGTGGCCTGGCGTTCGTCTCTCCCCAGACCAGCAGTGACAACGTGCTGGGGACGGGCGAGCTGGAGATCGACAGCAACATGCAGCTTGGCCTGACCCTCTCCTACATGTTGACGGACAACTGGGGTGTCGAGCTGCTGGCCGCGACCCCCTTCTCCCACTCGGTGTCGACTGCCGGCCTGGGTGAGGTCGCCAAGGTCAAACACCTGCCGCCGACCCTGATGGCGCAGTACTACTTCGGTGATGCCAACAGCAAGGTGCGCCCCTATGTGGGGGCCGGTATCAACTACACCACCTTCTTCGACGAGGAAGGGCGCGGTGCCCTGGCCGGGACGGATGTGAGCGTGGACTCCTCCTGGGGGATGGCGGGTCAGGTGGGCCTGGACATGGCGATCAATGACCGCTGGTTCGTCAACGCCTCCGCCTGGCTCATCGACATCGATACCGATGTGCATACCGCCGTGGGCACCATCAACACCTCCATCGATCCGGTGGCCTTCATGTTCGGCGTCGGCTACCGCTTCTGATGACAAACGTGGCCGGTGCTCGGCCATGACAACCAAGCATGTCTCTTTGGCCCGGCTCTGTTCGGGCCCTTTTCTGCCTGCCATGTCACGCCAACTGTGATCTGGCCCGCCATCGCGTCACGAACCGCTATTCCATTGCACCCCGCTGCCGATAACCTCGGCATTCACCCCTTTCCCCAACGAGTGAGGATGCCTCCATGGGTTTATCTATTGTGCAGCGGATCATCGCCGGCTTCGTGCTGATGCTGTTGTTGCTGGTTCTGCTCGGCTTCATCAGTATCCTGAAGATCCGGGGGATCAACGAGGGGCTCTCCCAGGTTTCTGATCGTGCCACCCCCCTGGTGATCGCGGTCGCCGGGCTCAAGGGCGCACTGCAGGACAGCAACCGCTGGGTGCTCACCTACAGAACCAGCGAGGAGGCGGCCCAGTTGCCGCAACTGGCCAGCCAGTTCAAGGCGCAGCAGGAGCGTTTCCTGGCCCAGAGCAAGGAGATGGCCCGGTTTGACGGGGTGGCCGAGGCGAGCGAGCGGTTCCGCCAGGTCGACGGGGCGACCCGCGAGTTCTACGGGTTGGCGGATCAGGTGCTGACCCAGCACGGCCAGTGGGTGGCCGCACTCGATCGGCGCCATGAACTGGAGCTGGCGTTCATCCGGCTGGAAGATACCTACCAGTGGGCCGCCGACCTGTTGTTGCAGCAGACCGCGAGCAAACGCTCCATGCGCAACAAGGCCGAACTCATCACCTCCGGCATTGCCCGGGATCTGAAAAACATCCGCCGGGCCGATGCCAAGACCGATCTCAATGAATTGGAGAAGGTGCTCGGCAAGGATATCGAGATGGCACGCAAACGGCTCGAACGGGTGCAGGTGCCCGATGACGTGAGGCAGCGTTTCATCGTCAACCTCGATCGGATGCAGGAGCTGGCCCTAGGCCCGAAAGGGTTGCTGGCGACCATGCGCAATGGCCAGCAACTGGCGGCCTCACTGCAGTCCCTGAACCAGCAACTCGACACCAGTCTGGTCAACAGCCTGGCGCTGCTGGACGAGATGGCCAAATCGGCGGGCAGCATTGCCAGCGCGAGCCGGGTCGGGGCGGATGACGCCGTCAGCAGCGCCAGCGCCTGGATCCTGATCGTGTCGGCCATCTCCGCAGCCGCCGCGCTCCTCATCGGTTACACCACGGCCCGCAGCATCCAGCGTCCGCTGCAACTCATCGATCGGGAGCTGGATCGCATGGCCACGGGTGACATGACCCGGCGCATCGACTACCAGAGCCGCTGCGAGTTCGGCAGCCTGACCCGCTCGATCAATACCCTGGCAGACAAGACCGGCGAACTGCTCGCCCAGATCAATGCCGGCTCGCGCCATCTGGTGGACGAGGCGAGCCGCGCCGCCGAGATAAGCGAGCGGGCCATGTCACGGGTACAGGATCAGAAGAGCCAGACCGATCAGGTGGCTGCCGCCATCACCGAGCTGGAGGTGAGTGCGACCGAGGTGGCGCGCTCCACTGACGGCACCAAGCGTGAGGTGGACCTGGCGGACGAAGAGGCCCGCGCCGGACGCAAACAGGTGGCGACTACGCGCCAGATCACCGAACAACTGGCGGGAGCCATGGAAGAGGCGGTCGGCATCACCCACAAGCTGGGGGAATTCAGCGACAACATCGGCAGCATCCTCGACGTGATCCGCAGCATCGCCGAGCAGACCAACCTGCTGGCGCTGAACGCGGCCATCGAGGCGGCCCGCGCGGGGGACGCCGGTCGCGGCTTCGCGGTGGTGGCGGACGAGGTGCGGGCACTGGCGAACCGGACCCAGACCTCGACCGAGGAGATCCAGGCCATGATCGAGAACCTGCAAAGTTCCAGCAAACACGTGGTGGCCGTGATGGCACGCAGCCAGGAGCAGACCCAGGATTGCGTGGCCCAGACCCGGGTGATGGACGAGGCGTTGCAATCCATTGCCGAGCGGATGAGTGCCATCAAGGCGATGGCGGATCAGGTGGCTCATGCCGCCCAGGAACAGATCTCCGTGAGTCAGGGGGTTGCCCGTCATGTCGCTGGCATTGCGGATGTGGCTTACGAGACCGAACGGGAGGCGCGGGAATCAGCCAGCAGCAGTGAGGTGCTGGCGGATCTGGTCGCCAAGCAGCAGCAATTGATCGCCCATTTCAAGGTGTAGGAGGACTTATGGCTAACAAGTGGATCGGGGCCCTGAGTCTCCTGTTGTGTGGCCAGCTGATGGCCAGCGGGCTGGTGATAGAGAGCTGGCGCATAGATGACAAGGCCTTGTGGGAACAGAAGATCATTCCTGCTTTCGAGGCCGCCCACCCGGGTATTCAGGTGAAATTCAACGGGGTGCAGAACGTCGAGTACATGCCGACCCTCTGGGCCAGCCTCAAGGCGGGCAAGGCGGGGGATCTCATCACCTGCCGCCCGTTTGACGACTCCCTGGCCCTGTTCAAGGCGGGCCATCTGGTGGAGCTGAGCGAGATGGCGGGGATGGAGAACTTCCCGAGCTTTGCCCAATCCCCCTGGCAGACCGACAGTGGCGCCCAGACTTTCTGCGTACCCATGGCATCGGTGATTCACGGCTTCTTCTACAACAAGAAGATTTTCAGTGAGCTGGGGCTGACGGTTCCCCAGACCCGCGAGGCATTCTTCGCGGCCCTGGACAAGGTGAAGGCGGATGGTCGCTATGTTCCCCTCGCCGTGAGCGGCTCGGAGAGCTGGGTTGCCTCCGAGCTCGGTTTCCAGAACATAGGCCCCAACTACTGGAAGGGGGAGGATGGTCGATTGGCGCTGATCGGGGGCCAGGAGCGCTTCAACAACCCGCAATACGTCAAGGTGTTCGAGGAGCTGGCCCGCTGGCGTGACTACCTGGGGGAGGGGGGCGAGAGCCGCGACTACGCCACCACCAACGAGCTGTTCACCTCGGGTAAGGCTGCCTTCTATGCAGCGGGATCCTGGGAGATCGCCCCCTTCACCGGCAAGGTGGACTTCGGTGTCATGCGCCCGCCCGTGGCAAAGCAGGGGGATGGCTGTTTCTTCACCGATCACACCGACATCGGTATGGGGATGAATCCGGCCAGCAAGAACAAGGAGGCCGCCATGACCTTCCTGCAGTGGCTGACCACTCCCCAGTTTGCCGAGCTCTATACCAACTCGCTGCCCGGCTTCTTCTCGCTCTCCAACCACTTCTTTGAAGCCACCAATCCGGCGGCCAGAGAGATGATGGAGTGGCGGGATCAGTGCGATTCCACCATCCGGGTTGCCACCCAGATCCTCTCCCGCGGCACCCCCAAGCTCGGGGATGAACTGGCCGAGGTGAGCCAGCAGGTATTGCTGGGAACCGTGGCACCCAAGGCGGCGGCCGATCGCCTGGAACAGGGGTTGAAAGGGTGGTATGCCCCCCATCAGGGCAACCAGGGCAAGGGACAGGAGTGTCAGTGTGAGGCGAGCGTGCCTGCCGTCCCTGTGTCGGGTGCCATCGGGACCGAGCCGGCTGCACCTGTAGTGCCGGATGGACAAGCGCCCTCCGGAGCAAGCGTGACCCAGCCTCCGTCAGAACCGGTGTCCGGAGCCGTCGCTCCAGCGCCTCCTGTAGAAGTGGAGGAGGCGCTCGCCAGTGAACTGGAGGGGGCACAACCCTGATGGTTCACCATGAAGAACGGGAGGCCTTGGCCTCCCGTTTTGCATCTGCGTGATGACCTGTCATTCCCGTGGCCAGCGGCACAGGCTGCCGATACGGGCCACCGGCACGAAACCCAGAGCGCGATAGACCCGCTGGGCGTGATAGTGCTCGTCTGCCACTATGATGAGCGAACTGGCCCGTGCCAGTCCCTGGCGTGCGACCTGGCTCAGCAACAGACGACAGAGCCCCCGGTTTCGCCACTCTACGTGCGTGCGCACCAGTTGAAAGCGTCCCAGGGTGCCGGTGAAGAAGAGTCCGCAGCTGGCAACCAGTTGATCCTGGTGCCATAACCCCCACCACTGTCCGAGCCCGTCATCGATCATGGCCTGATAGAGCTGGCGGCGTGACAAGAGATAGGGAAGATAGCGCTCCTCCGAATGGGCTGGATCCCGCTCTGCCAGCTCGAAGGCGAGCCACTGATCCCAGTCCGCCGCGGTGAACGGGCGAGCCGGGGCCATGTCGCTGCCGGTGGGGGCTTGCCACTCCATTGCACCCAGCGCCAGTACCACGCACTCCATGTATTGGTACCCCGCCGCCACGAACCCGGCGACCCGGCTGTTCTGGCCTGCGGCGAGGGGCCACTGGAAGGTACGGTGGCGGATACGGGGATCCCAGCCAATCAGCCTGTCGAAACTGGCCTCGAGCCAGCCCTTGTCACGATCGCTTGGGGGGGTGGGCAGCAACAGGTAGTTGCCGAAGTAGTAGTCTGGAGAGCCCGGGGTGCGCACGGTCCAGAACGCATCATGATCCGTCACCTCGCCCTGATAGCGATCGAACAGCAGATCGGTGGCAAAACCGGGGTGATCTTCCATGATGGGGCTCCTGCAAACGCTTGAATTGCTTATCGGCAGGCGGGGAAAGAAGTTAAAAAAAGGCCGGGAAACCCGGCCAAACAATCACACGCAGATTCAGAACGTCCAGGACGATCCGCCCGCATCATAGCGTGCCTGACAGCATTTTGGGATGGGGTCGCTCATTACTTAGGTTGAATTGCAAAATAAAAAAATCGGCAATCCCCCTTGTCGCTGACAAATCGGTATTGACTTTGATCCGTTTTCTCATAAAGATAGAAAGACGTTTAGACGTCCAAACATCCGTTTTGGCGTGAAGGAATGGGTTGCAGGACAGGGAGAGAGCAGATGGGATTTCACAGCGCGCGTCAGGTTGAGGCACTCAACCAGAGTTTGGCGGATCTGGGTGGCGACATATCGGTCAGTTTCGAGTTTTTCCCGCCCAACAGCGAAGGGATGGAGAACACCCTCTGGCAGTCCATCGAGCGCCTGCAGGTGCTGGAGCCCAAATTCGTCTCTGTGACCTATGGCGCTAACTCGGGCACCCGGGACCGCACTCACAAAGTGATCAAGGACATCAAGGAGCGTACCGGCCTCATCGCCGCCCCGCACCTGACCTGTATCGACGCCAGCCGTGACGAGCTGCGCACCATTGCCCGTGACTACTGGAACAGCGGTATTCGCCATATCGTGGCCCTGCGCGGAGACTTGCCTCCCGGTCTCGACAAGCCTGACATGTATGCCACCGACCTGGTCGCCCTGCTCAAATCAGAAGCCGATTTCGACATCTCGGTCGCCGCCTATCCGGAAGGCCACCCCGAGGCTCGCAGTGCGCAATCCGACCTGCTCAACCTCAAGCGCAAGATAGATGCCGGTGCCAACCGGGCCATTACCCAGTTCTTCTTCGATGTGGAGACCTATCTGCGTTTTCGGGATCGCTGCGCCGCCATCGGTATCGATGCGGAGATCGTGCCGGGGATACTGCCGGTCTCCAACTACCAGACCCTGGCCAAGTTTGCCGGTTTCACCAACGTGAAGATCCCGCGCTGGATGCACCAGCGTTTCGAAGGGCTGGAAAACGATCAGATGACGCGCAACATGGTGGGAGCCAGCATTGCCATCGACCAGGTGCGTGTGCTGAGTCAGGAAGGGGTGAAGGATTTCCACTTCTATACCCTGAACCGCTCAGAGCTGACCTACGCCATCTGTCACACACTGGGTGTGAGGCCGAAAGGTCAGGCCTGATCCGCGGCTCTGATACAGAAAAGCCAATGAGTCTTCTCATTGGCTTTTTGTTTTGGGCGACAGTCAGGGCCGGGTTGGCTGGATCTCCCTGGGCTCGAGATCGATGACTGCATTGCCGGCGGCACCGGGATACTGGTGATAGCTCTGCTCCTGCTCCAGGGTATAGAAGGTGTCGAGGTAGTCGTCGTTGTTGGTCATCCAGGAGTCCGGAAGTGCCTTGACGATACGACCGCCGAGGTCGAGGAAGGGCAGGGCCTCGGGTACGCCGCCCGCAGTGAAGCCGAGTTTGAGTGCGTCAATCAGGAGGGCACTCAGCTCCTTGTAATTGACGTTGTCATCCTGCTCCATCATGACCACGTCGACGGCTCCCCAGCGGTAGCGATCCCAATAGACCAGGATCTGGTTGGGGGTGTAGTCGGTGTTGTCGTAGTCGAGATAGGGCATGTCGACGATATCCACCACGGGCTCGTCCCTGCCAGGATTGACCCCGGCCACGACGGCATAGACCTCGGCGGCGCCCAGCAGCCAGGGCTCCTGATCATCGTTGAGCCTGATCTTCTTGAGAATGCTGGTCTTGAGGGGCGTGGTGTTGCTGGTGGCACGGGGCGTCACCTGCATGTCGGCGGCAGCCAGCGCCTTTCGCATCACCTTCAGGCCGGCATTCTTGGCTTTGACCGGATCGGCCTCCACCACCAGTACCGGCCGCGCCGGCGGCTGGTTCACATCGAGATAGATCGGGCTGCCGGCGCTGTCGAACGCCTCGATGGCGCTCCAGCTCTTTTCGTCACCACTTGGTATGTAGGCAACCAGTGGCTCAACCCCTTGTTGCAGTGCATTCGCCTGGTCCGGATTGGCCAGCCGCAGTTGCATCAGTTCCCTGACCTCGCCATCCAGCCCTTGCCGACTGATGGCCGCCTGGTTGGCATCCCGAGCCTGGCGCTTCAGGCGCGGGCTGGCCTTTTGCAGCAGGTTGGGCAGTGGACTCTGGTATTCCTGATTGTTCAGGAGCGGCAGCAGGTTCTTCTGCTGCAGCGCGAGCTGGCGTGCCAGCTCCCGATCGGTGTCGGCAGCCTGGGTCGTGGTGGCGCCCAGCAGTGCCAGTAACAAAATGACAGCCTGATTCCTCATCTTCGTTCTCCAGTATTGAGTCTGACAACGGCGCTTGTCGGGAAGGATCTGCGCCGTTTTGTCACTAGAAAGGAATAAGGTTCATATGTGAACGCTCTTCTCAGGATTATGTGCTGCGTCTCACTGGAGTCTCCCCAGATGGTCAGGTCAGGCGCGGAGCCGGTTGACTTGATGCAATGTCACTCCGATCAGCAATCCCCAGCAGGCAGACCCGACCCCGAGCAGGGTGATCCCCGAGGCAGTCACAAGGAAAGTCAGTAGCGCGGCTTCCCGCTCCTCGTCCTGCTGCAAGGCGCTGTGCAAGCTGCTGCCTATGGTGCCGAGCAGCGCCAGCCCGGCCACGCAGGTGACCAGCACCGCAGGGAATGCGCTGAACAGGGCAACCACGGTGGCACCGAAACAGCCTGTGAGCAGGTAGAAACATCCAGCCCACACGGCAGCAGGCCAGCGTCGAGTGACATCGTGATCCACTTCCTTGCCCATGCAGATGGCGGCAGTGATGGCGGCCAGGTTGAAGGCATAGCCGCCAAACGGTGCCAGCAGCACGCCGATGAATCCGGTCCAGCCAATCAGGGAAGAAGTGGCCGGTTGATAGCCGTGGGCGCGCAGGATGGCAATGCCCGGCATGTTTTGCGAGGTCATGGTAACGAGAAAGAGCGGGAGTGCGATGCCGAGCAGGGCGTCGATGGAAAAGGCTGGCGAGATCCAGACCGGGGTGGAAAGTTGCCAGTGAACCTCGTTGAGTTGCAGCTCGCCCCTCAGGGTGCAGAGCAGCATGCCGGCCGCCAGGACCAGCACCATGGTGTAGCGGGGCCAGAGGTGGCGACCCAGCAAGAAAGCCAGTAGCAAGGTGCCAAGCAGCAGAGGATCTTGCGGTGCCACCTTGAAGAGATCCAGCCCGAACCTGAGCAAGACTCCGGCCAGCATGGCGGCCGCCAGGGGGGCGGGAATGTGACGCATCAGCCTGTCGAACCAGCCGCTGATACCGCAGAGAGTGATCAGCAGTGAAGAGATGATGAAGGCGCCGATGGCTTCAGCCAGACTGAAGTTCCCCAGGCTGGTGATGAGCAGGGCGGCACCCGGGGTGGACCAGGCCGTCAAGACAGGCATCCGGTAATAGAGGGAGAGGCCGATGCAGCTGACCCCCATGCCGATACCCAGTGTCCATAACCAGGAAGAGACCTGGGCTGCATTGGCACCGGCGGCCGTGGCGGCCTGGATGATCAAGACGACAGAACTCGTGTAACCCACCAATACGGCGATGAGTCCCGCGACCATGTGGGGGAGGGCTAGGGGCATGGGAAACTTCCTTGTGGATGCTGATAGCTTGTGCGCTATTGCGTACAATGTGGTTTTGACTATAACGCTGTGCGTTATGGCGCACAATATGGCTCGAAGAAATCGGAGAACAGATGCAGGAGATGAGTCGCTATCTGGCCCAGCGATTGAAAGGGCTGCGCACTGAAAGAGGATGGAGCCTGGATATGGCCGCCCGTGAAACGGGGGTGAGCAAGGCCATGCTGGGACAGATCGAGCGAGGTGAATCCAGTCCGACGGTGGCAACATTGTGGAAGATTGCCACCGGTTTTCGGGTCTCTTTCTCCAGTTTCATTGAGCCGACACCAGAGGCGCAGGGAGAGACGGTATACCGTATTGCCGATGATATTCGACAGCAGCCGGCGGGAGAGGGGATGCAGGTTGCCCCGCTTTTCCCCTATGAGGCCCGCTTTGGTTTCGAGTTGTTCGAACTGACCCTGCTACCTGGCTACCAGCGGGAGTCAGAACCCCATGAACCCGGGGTGACCGAACATGTCATCGTCATCAGCGGTGTGATGGAGGTGCTGGTGGACGGGGCGTGGCGTTCCCTCGATCAGGGTGAGGCCGTCCGGTTTGCAGCGGATCGTCCCCATGGCTATCGCAATCTTGGGGTCGCTCCCGCCATCTTCCACAATCTGATCCACTATCCGGCCATGGCCACGCGATGACTAGCCGGGGCGGCCATCCGCTCTGGGACTGGTCAGTATGGGGGTATAGACCCAGACAAAGAGACCGTAGGCGGCAACCCAGCTCCATCCGCTGAGGTTCCATCCCGTGAGGGTGAGGTCTGGCCAAAAGAGGGGGAGCAAGACCCGCAACAGTGCGGACAGGATGACCAGTGCAAATGCCGCCGTGATCCTGCGTCCTATCTGCAGGGCTCTGCCACTGTGTCCGAGGGATACACGGGCTATCATCCCGAGGATCATGGCCCCCATGCTGCCCGCGCTGAACAGATGGCTGGCCAGTGACAAGGCAATCGGCCAGCCAGCCGTGCGTGCCGCCAGGGCGGTCAGCCCCAGTGGGATAAAGAGGTATGCCAGGTGAAGCGACCACAGCAGGGGCTGGGCCACCGTGGTTCCGGGTCGCCAGCGCAGCTGCCTGTAGAGGTGAGCCCCTGCCGCCACTATATATAGAGGGAACATCTGGATGCCGATGACCCACTGGGTCGGGAGTACTAACCAGAGCAGCAGGATGAGCCACAGAGACGCGAGGGCAATGCGCTCCAGCCACGGCAGTGGGAGTGCTTTTTCCGCCCCAGTGGCTCTGGCGGTGAAGAAGGGAATGACACGTCCTCCCATGACGGCAATCAGGGTCGTGAAGAGGAGCACGGTTGCAAGCAGGATATGTTCTACCAATGGCCATTCGGCATGCCACCGCCAGCAAGCGGTATTGAGCAGGGTCAACACGA